>NZ_JBHWZH010000011.1:0-75837 GCF_042728285.1 Streptomyces sp. NPDC060194
GGGCTGCCGCCCCGCACCCCCCGCTCACGGCTTCGTCGCGGAAACCTGCCTCTGGCCGGCGGCCTCAAGCGTCGGCGGGTCTTCGCACGATGCCTCTGGCGCGAACATCTGAACGATGGTTCACTGCTTCGATGGCATACCGCAAGACCCCCGCCGAACTCGGCCGGCTGGAAGCCGCACGCGAGCGTCTCGTCGTCTGTGCGACCGGGGTGGTCGCGGAGGTCGGGTGGGGGCAGGCGACGGTGGGTGCGGTGGCGGGCGCGGCGGGGATCGCGGCCGGGTCCGTCTACCAGCACTTTCCGTCGAAGGCCGCGCTGGCCGTGGAGGTGTTCCGGCGGGCGGCGGGGCGGGAGGTGGAGGTGCTGGGGGAGGTGCTGCGGGGGCCGGGGGAGCCGGTGGAGCGGCTGGCGCGGGGCGCGGAGGTGTTCGCGCGGCGGGCGCTGGAGAACCGCGGGCTGGCGTACGCGCTGCTCGCCGCGCCGGCGGACCCGGCGGTGGGTGAGGAGCGGCTCGCGCACCGGCGCCGGTACCGGGCCCTGTTCGCCGAGGTGGTCGGCGAGGGCGTCGCCACGGGACGACTGCCGCCGCAGAACGCCGAGATGACCGCCGCCGCCCTGACCGGGGCGATCGGCGAGGTCCTCGTCGACCCGCTCGCGGAGCCCGACGAGGCCGGGACGGAGGCCGTCGTCGCGGACCTCGTCGCCGTCGCGCTGCGCTGCGCGGGGGCCGCCGTACCGAAGCCGCAGCCGACGCCCGGACCGTAGCCCGACACCAGGAGGAACGCACCGTGTCCCGCACGCACGAAGTCACCAACCAGGCACCCCCGTTGATCGGCCACGACGCCGCCGACGACCCCGTACTCCTGGAGGGGGTCCGCCGGGAGGGCGCGGAGTGGGCGCTCGACGACCTGCACCGGATAGGCCGCCGCGCCACGGACGAGGACGTGCAGCGCTGGGCGGACCAGGCCAATCGCCACGAGCCGGAGCTGCGGACGCACGACCGGTACGGGAACCGGATCGACGAGGTCGAATTCCACCCCGCATACCACGCGCTGATGGAGGTCGCGATCGGCGAGGGGCTCGGCGGCAGCGCCTGGGCGGACCCGCGGCCGGGCGCGCACGTGGCACGGGCCGCGGGCTTCATGGTGTGGAGCGGTACGGAGGCGGGGCACGGCTGCCCGGTGTCGATGACGTACGCGGTCGTCCCCGCGCTGCGCCACGCGCCCGACCTCGCGAAGGCGTACGAGCCGCTGCTCACCAGCCGCGTCTACGACCCGGGCCTGCGCGCCCCCGCGGGCAAGCGCGGGCTGCTGGCCGGGATGGGGATGACGGAGAAGCAGGGCGGCTCCGACGTCCGCGCCAACACCACGACGGCGACCGAACAGGCCGACGGTTCCTGGCGGTTGCGCGGCCACAAGTGGTTCACCAGCGCCCCGATGAACGACCTGTTCCTCGTCCTCGCCCAGGCCCCCCGCGGCCTGTCGTGCTTCCTCGTGCCGCGCGTCCTGCCCGACGGCGGCCGCAACACCTTCCGCATCCAGCGGCTGAAGGACAAGCTCGGAAACCGCTCCAACGCCAGCAGCGAGCCGGAGTTCGACGAGACGGTGGCCTGGCTGGTCGGCGAGGAGGGGAAGGGCGTGCGGACCATCATCGACATGGTCACGATGACGCGCCTCGACTGCGTCCTCGGCTCCGCCGCCGGCATCCGCGCGGCGCTCGCCCAGGCGGCCCATCACGCCCGCCACCGCTCGGCGTTCGGCGCGAAGCTGATCGACCAACCGCTGATGCGCAACGTCCTCGCGGACCTCGCGCTGGAGTCCGAGGCGGCGACGACGCTCGCGCTGCGCCTCGCGGGCGCGGCCGACCGGGCGGTCCGCGGCGACGACGGCGAGCGCGCGCTGCTGAGGCTCGCGACGGCGGTCGGCAAGTACTGGGTGTGCAAGCGGCAGCCGGTCGCCGTCGCCGAGGCGCTGGAATGCCTCGGCGGCAACGGATATGACGAGGCGTCAGGTATGCCGCGCCTCTATCGCGACGCCCCGCTCAACGGCATCTGGGAGGGCTCGGGGAACGTCAACGCCCTGGACATGCTGCGGGCGTTGGCGCGCGAACCGCACTCTCTTCAGGCGTTCCGCGCGGAGGTCGACGCGGCCGCCGGAGCCGACCGGCGGCTCGACGCGGCCTGGCGCGAGCTGCAAGGGGAACTCGTCCTCACCGAGGACGCGCCCCTGCGCGCCCGCCGCGTCATCGAACGCGCCGCGCTCGTCCTGCAGGGCTCCCTCCTCGTCCGCCACGCGCCCGCCGCCGTCGCCGACGCCTTCTGCGCCTCCCGCCTCGCCGGCGACCGCGGCCTCGCCTTCGGCACCCTCCCGCCGGGCACCGACTTCGCCGGCCTGCTGGAGCGCCTGCCGGTCTGAGACCGGTTGCGGCGTGCGACGGACGCGGACAACGACGACCGGATCACCTTCGCCGGGTCTCCGCCGAGCTGGTCGACGGCCTCGGCGGCGAGCGCGGGACCTGCTCGCCTCGTCGACAGCCCCATGACCGCACGCGCCGTCCCGCCGGAGTAGCCGCGCGGCGGTCCCGCTCAGCAGGGCGCTGTCGGAGCTGCCCGCCTCGGGCCTCGCTCGTTGTAATGCCCATGTAACGGCCGCTCCCTAGCGTCCGTGCTCCCCGTTCCCGCCTGGAGGAGTACGTCGATGCAACTGGTCCGAGCGTCCCGGCGCAGAGGTGCCGTAGGGGTGGTGGTCGCGGTGGGTGCCGTGGCCGCGCTGATGGTGAGTCCGGGGCCCGCCGCGGCCGGGGAGGAGGGCGCGGCGAAGGTGGACGCCGGGCTGGCGCGCGCGGTTCAGGGCGATGGGCAGGCGTCGTTCTTCGTGGTGCTGAAGGACCGGGCCGACCTGTCGAAGGCGCGCAAGGGCAGGACGCACGCGGCGCGGGCGAAGGCCGCCGTGGGGGCGCTGCGGGCGGAGGCCGAGGAGAGCCAGCGGGGCCTGACGGCGTTCCTGGACCGGGAGAAGGTCGGCCACCGGGACTACTGGATCGCCAACGCGGTCCAGGTGACCGGGGACAAGGGCCTGGTGCAGAAGCTCGCCGCGCGCGACGACGTCGCCTCCGTCGTCCCGTCGCGGACCTACGCGCTCGACGACCTCACCGTCGGCGACGGCGGGCGGATCGCCAGGACCCGGACGGACGCGGCCGGCACGGACGCCGCCGACACCCCCGAGTGGGGGGTCGCCGACATCAAGGCCGACCAGGTCTGGTCGCAGTACGGCACCCGCGGCGAGGGCATCGTCATCGCCGACCTCGACTCCGGGGCGCAGTTCGACCACCCCGACCTCGTGAAGCAGTACCGCGGCAACAACGGCGACGGCACCTTCACCCACGACTACAACTTCTACGACCCGACCGGCCAGTGCGCTCCGGGCGGCGTCCCGTGCGACAACAACGGCCACGGCACCCACACCCTGGGCACGATGGTCGGCGCGAAGGGCGTCGGCGTCGCGCCGGGCGCGACCTGGATCGCGGCCAAGGGCTGCGAGACCTCGGCCTGTTCGGACGGGAACCTGCTCGCCGCCGGCCAGTGGATCCTCGCCCCGACCGACCGCAACGGGCAGAACCCGCGCCCCGACCTCGCGCCGAACATCGTCAACAACTCCTGGGGCGGCGGGAACACGACCTTCTACCAGGACATCGTCCAGGCGTGGAACGCCGCCGGCATCTTCGAGGCCTTCGCGGCCGGCAACGACGGCAACGGCACCCGCTGTTCGACCGCGCACGCCCCGGGAGCGCAGGCCCCCGCGTACGGCGTCGGAGCGTACGACGCCGCGGGGAGGATCGCCTCGTTCTCCGGGTTCGGCCCGTCCCTGGTCGACGGCTCCACGAAGCCGGACATCTCGGCGCCGGGCGTCGACATCCGCTCCACCTGGCCCGGTTCGGCGTACAAGGCGGAGTCGGGCACCTCGATGGCGACGCCGCACGTCTCCGGCGCGGTCGCGCTGCTCTGGTCGGCCTCCCCGTCGCTGATCGGGCAGATCGACGCCACCCGCGCGCTGCTCGACCAGGGCGCCCGGGACGTGGACGACACCCACTGCGGCGGCACGCCCGGCATGAACAACGTCTGGGGCGAGGGCAAGCTCGACATCCTCGCCTCCGTGGCCGCCGCCCCGCGCGACGCCGCGGCCGTCTCCGGCACCGTCACCGACAAGGCGACCGGCGCGAAGCTCCCCGGCGTCACCGTCACCGCGACCGGCGGGGCCGGCACCCGCTCCGTGCGCACCGGCGCCGACGGCACCTACCGGCTGTGGCTGCCGGCCGGCCGCTACGACTTCGCCTTCAGCGGCTACGGCTACGCCGACGGCTCCGCGAAGGCCGTCACGCTCACCGACGAGCAGGAGCTGACACAGGACGTGGCGCTGAGCCCCGTCGCCGCGCACCGCGTCACCGGAAGCGTCCTCGACGTGGCCGGCAAGCCGCTGGCCGGGGCGACCGTGGAGCTGACGGGCGCGCCCGTCCCGGCCGCCACCACCGACGCCACGGGCCGGTACACCCTGCCGCAGGTCGCCGAGGGCGCGTACCCGATGACGGTGACGCCCGCCGCGCCGACGCTGTGCAACGGCGTCTTCGAGGGCGAGCTGACCGTCGCCGGCGGCGACGCCGCCAAGGACGTCCGCACCCCGGCCCGCACCGACCGCTCGGGCAACAGCTGCGCGCCCGCCCCGTACGCGTGGATCGACGGCACGAAGAAGGTCGCGCTGAGCGGCGACGAGGACGCCGCGAGGATCACCCTGCCGTTCCCCGTGCGGCACTACGGCGTCTCGTACTCCAGCGCCTCGGTCACCACGAACGGCCTGGTCAACTTCCTGTCCTCGCGCGTCGGCGACTACCGCAACACCGCGCTGCCCACGAGCGGCCCGAACGGCGTCCGAGGCGTCGTCGCCCCGCTGTGGGACGACCTGACGCTCGGCAAGGGCGCGTCCGTGCAGACCGCCACGACCGGCGCCACGGGCGGCCGGAAGTTCGCGATCGTCTGGAACGACGCCGCCTACGCCGACGGGACCGCCGGCCGCGCCAGCTTCCAGGTCGTGTTCGACGAGGCGACCGGGGCGGCCACCTTCCAGTACCGGAAGGTCGCCGACCGGGGCGCCGGCGCCACCGTCGGCATCGCGGACCAGGCCGGCACCGACGCCCTGCAGTACTCCTACGACCAGCCCGTCCTCACCGACGGCACCGCGATCCGCTTCACCCAGGGAGCCACGTCATGAGACACCGTCAGCAGCGGCGGGCCCTGCGGCTCGCCTCCCTCCTGGTCGCGACCGGCCTGTGCGTCAGCGCGGCGCCGCAGGCGCTCGCCGAGGACGGCGGCACCGCCCTGCGGCTGAGCGCCGCCGAGGCGAGGACGCTCGCGGCGAACGTCGCGCTCGACCCGTACGGGAACGCCGACGGCGACCGGGACACCGTCAGCCCGCAGGCGCCGGACGCGCCGAAGGCGGTGGACGGGAGCCCGGGGAGCGGCGCTTCCGCGAGCGCGGCTTCCGGGGCCGACGCGCAGGCCGCCGTCGACCCCGCCACCAAGGTCACCCTGACCCCCACCGCCACCTTCGAGGGCGTGCGCGGCATGGGCGCGACCGTCCCGGTGGGGAAGAAGGGCGACTACTTCACCGTCCACAGCATGGGCTACGTCCAGCGCCATGCCGCCGACGGCAGCGAGACGTGGTCCCGCACCAGCTCGTCGTTCTACCCGGACTGGCAGGTCAAGCCGACCCAGGTGTGGCGGGTCGAGCCCTACCCCGCGCAGATCCTGATGGGCTACAACGCGGTCTCGCCGTTCGCCGCCACCTCCGACTCCGGCTACGCGACCGGGGACCTGTCCGGCGACGGGGTGCCCGACCTCGTGTTCTCCGCGCAGGTGGGCTCGCCGCCGTTCACCCGGCCGTTCACCGTGCCGGGCTCGCCGCTCAACACCGGCACCTTCGTGACCGTCCTGGACGGGTCCACCGGCCGGACGCTGTGGTCGAAGCTCTACAACCGGGCGTCGATGGTGAAGATCGCAGACGGCACGCTGCTCGTCGCCGACGCGCCCCGGCTCAGCGGCGACGCGAAGGTCCCGGCGACCGCGACCCTGACGCTGACCGGCATCCGCTTCGCGCCGGCGGACGGCAGGCTGACCCCGTCGTCCACCTGGACCTACGACAGCGGCGAGGCCCGGTACGCCAACTGGGGCGACGTCCAGGACCTCGGCAGGGGCAAGGTCGCCGCCTCCTGGAGCCTCCGCAAGGACACCGGGGTCACCCCCCGGGGCCGCACCCTCGTCCTCGACACGGCCGACGGCTCGGTGACCTGGCAGACCGACAGCCTGCTGTACGGCCGCAAGCTGCGCCTCGACGCGGGGCGCAAGCGGATCGTCGCCCTGGAGCAGGCCGACCCGACCGACGCGGTGCGCTACGAGATCACCGCGTACGACCTGGCCACCGGCCGGCGGGCGACCCTGGACGCGCGGGAGAACGTGGTGCCCACCGCGCTCATGGTCGGCGACGTCGCCGCGCGGGCGGGCGAGGAGTACGCCGTCGCCGAGTCCTCGCTGGACGAGAACCTGTTCGTCGCCGCGAGCACGGTCCGCGCCCTCGACGGGGCGGACCCGGGCCGGGCGGTGTGGTCGGCCACGGTCAAGCGGGACGCCGCCAACGGGCGTGACGCGGCGAGCATCTGGGGCCTCGCCGCCGCCGGCGGCCGCCTCGTCGCCTCCGCACAGGACGACCGCGCGATCGGCGGAGCCGAGAACCCCGGCGGCTCGCGGTTCGCGTCCCTGACCGTGTTCACGCCCAAGGGCGCCGTCGCCTGGCAGCACAAGGGCGTCACCGCCGCGCCGATGTACCAGGAGGTGTACACCAACGACGCCGGCGGCCACGTCCGGGTGGTCGACCAGTCGCAGAACATCCGGACCTACAAGCTGGCCAACGGCCGGTCCGAGAACGTCACTCCGCTCCAGGGCGACATCGGCGTCGCCGCGGCCGCCGACCTGGACCGGGACGGGCGCGACGACGTCGTCATGGCCGGCTCCTCCGACGGGGTGTGGGCGTACGCGGGCCCCTCGCTCGCCGGCGGCGCGCCGAAGCGGCTGTGGTGGGCCGCCGTGCCCGGCGCGGTCCACGACGTCCGCACCGGCGACGTGGACGGGGACGGGCGCCCGGAGGTCGTCGTGGCGGCCGACACCGCGACCGTCGTCCTCGACGGCCGTACGGGCAAGGTGCTGGCGACGATCGACGGCGGGGGCGCCTTCGTCCGCACGGTCGTGCTGGCCGACCTCGACGGCGACGGGGCGCAGGACCTCCTCGTCCCGACCGACGCCCTGCGCGCCTACCGCGGCGACGGCCACGCGCTGTGGACGTACGGCGCGCCGGAGGCGGCCGGCGAGGTGCGGTTCGCGGACCCGTCGGTGAACGACGGGACGGTGTACGCGTCGTACGCCTCGGTGAACGCGTTCGACCTTCAGGCCCCGGTGACCGCCGCCGTGGCGCTGAAGTCCCCGACGGGCGAGCAGCGCTGGTCCGCGGCGCCGGAGGCCCCCGCGGGCGCGGAGGGCGGTATCCGCACCGCGATCCCCGACGAGGGCGTCTTCGCCTCGAAGGAGATCCCCTACGCGGACGGGCACGCGGTGGCCTACCTGTGGGGGGTCCGCGCGCCGATCAAGAGGGACGGTACGACCGCGCTCAGCCCGCAGAACCACCTCGAGATCCGCGACGGCCGCACCGGCGAGGTGCTGCACTCCGGGCTCGCGGGCGGGCTGTGGACCCACAACGGCTTCTTCGCCGAGGACGGCGCGCTCTACCAGGCGGGCACGGCCGTGTACCGGCGGTACCTGGCCGACGGCGCGGACAAGAAGCAGGGCGTCACCCCCCAGTCCTACGGCGGTGCGTTCATGACCGGACCCGGCGGCCGCAAGCTGCTCGTGGGCGGGGCCGAGGCCGGACTCCACCTGTGGGACCCGAGCATCTTCGAGTCGGAGGACTCCTGGGCCCCCTCCGTCGGCAACGTGGTGCTCGGCGGGGCGCGCAACTTCCTCGCCGCGGACCTCGACGGCGACGGAGTGGACGAGGCGCTGTCCCTCAACGCCGACGACTACGGGCGGGACCGGTCGGCGGAGGAGTTCGGCGGCCGGTACCTGGTCACGGACAACGCGATCCACCAGGTGACGGTGTACAAGCTGTCCTGACCTGCGGCGATTCGCCCCTGGGTGCCACGGGCCCCCGGCTCTCCCGGCCGGGGGCCCGCTCCCGTGCTCGGCTAGAGTGCGTGCCTCATGAACGTAGATCCGCCGTCCGCCCCGCTGCTGAGGGTGTGTCTGCTCGGCGGCTTCCGGGTCAGCCGGGACGGCGGGCCCGAGGTCGCCGCGCGCTGGCCGAGGCCGAACGCGCGGGCGCTGGTGAAGCTGCTCGCCGTGACGCCGGGGCACCGGCTGCACCGGGAGCAGGTCATGGAGGCGTGCTGGCCCGACGCCGAACCGCGGGCCGCGGCGGGCCGGTTGCGGGTGGCGCTGCACGCCGCGCGGCACGCGCTGGAACCCGAACTGCCGCCGCGCGCCGCCTCGTCCTACCTGGTGTCCGACGGGGCGTTCCTGTTCCTGGACCCGGCCGTCGTACGGGTCGACGTGGACGAGGCGGAGGCCGCGGCGGAGGCGGCGCTGGTGACCGGGGACCGTGACGAACTGGGCCTTTCTGTGCGGGAGTTGCGCGGGGAGTTGCTGCCCGACGACCGGTACGTGTCCTGGGTGGAGGACCGGCGGGCCGGGCTCGTCCTGCTGCGGGAGCGGGTCCGGCTGCGGCTCGCGGCCGCTCACCTGGACCACGGGGCGCCGCGGGAGGCGGCAGCGGTCGCCGAGCAGATCCTGGAGGGCAGCCCCGCCGAGGAGCGGGCGCACCGGATCCTGCTCGACGCGGCCCTGCGGCAGGGGCGGCGGCGGGAGGCGGTCCGCGCCTACCACCGCTGCCGGGAGGCGCTCGCCGCGGAACTCGGTGTGGCCCCGGGGCCGGAGACGGAGCGGCTGCACCGGCTCGCCCTGGCCGCCGGGCCCGCCGCCGCGCCCGCGCCCGTCCTCCCCGCGCCGCTGCGCACCCGGCCCGCGACGCCGCTACGGGGGCGGGACGCCGAACTCGGCAGGCTGCTGGGGAGCGGCGGCCCGCCCGTCGTCCTGCTGACCGGCGAGGCCGGCGTCGGCAAGACCCGGCTCGCGGGGGAGGCGGCCCGGCGGGCGGCGGCGGAGGGGGCCGCGGTGCTGTGGGGCGGCGCGCGGGACGCGGAGGGCCGCACCCCGTACGGGGCGTTCGCCGAGGCGCTCGACGGGTGGCTCGCCGAACACGACGCGGCGGAGCGCGGGAGGGTCGGCGGGGAGTACCCGGAGCTGGCCGCGTTCCTGCCGTCCCTCGGGCAGGCCCGGGCCGGAGGCGGCCGCAGCCCCGAGGAGGAACGCGACCGGCTCTTCCGCGCGAGCACCGCCCTGCTCGGCGACCTCGCCGCGGCCCGGCCCGTGCGGATCGTCCTCGACGACCTGCACGCCGCCGACGCCGGCTCCTTCCAGCTCCTCGGCCACCTCGCCCGCCGCGCGGCCGAGCGCCGCCTGCCCCTGCGCTTCCTCGTCACCTACCGCGACGAGGAGCTGCCCCCGGACGACCCCCGCCGCTGGTCCCTGACCGCGCTGGTCCGCCAGGGCCTCGCGACGGAGGAGCCGGTCGCCCGCCTCGGCGAGCAGGCGTGCCTGGCCCTCGCGCGGGACGCGCTGGGGAGGGATCCACGGTCGCGGGCCGCGCAGGACCCCGGCCCGGGCGGTCGCGCCCCGGCGGCCGGGCAGGCGCCGAGCCGGGGCGCGGCGGCCACGGACGTGCCGGGTCCGGCCGGGGCGGATCGTGCCGGTGCGCGCGTGGCTCCCGCGGCCGCGGACGGGGTGGAGCCGGCCGCGGCGGAGGCGCGGTTGCGGCGGGTGTGGCGGTTGTCGCTCGGCAATCCGCTGTTCGCGCTCGAACTGGCGCGCGCGGACGACGCGTCCGCGGGCGAGGCGGGGGCGCCGACGGGGGTGCGGCAGCTGGTGGGGGAGCGGCTGGTGCGGCTCCCGCCCGACGCGCGGCGGCTCGTGGAGGCGCTGGCCGTCGCCGGCGGGCACGCCGCGCTGGGCGAGCTGCTCGACGTCGCCGAGCGCGGGCTCGTCCCGTCGCTCGGCCCGGCGGCCGCCGCCGACGCCGTGGAGGACGCGATCGGCGCGTCGCTGATCGAGGAGCGGCGGATCGTCGCGGCCGGCCGCAGCGAGGACGGGCTCGCCTTCCGGCACCCGCTGGTCCGCCTCACCTGCTACGAGCAGCTCACGACGGCCCGACGCCGTCAGCTCCACGGCGCGTTCGGCCGCGCGGTGCTGCGCCGCCGCCCCGACGCCGTCGACACGCTCGCCCTGCACTTCGCCCGCGCCGACGACCCCTCCGCTGCCGACCACCTGCGCCGCGCGGCCGAGCGCGCCGCGACCCTGTACGCCAACGACGCCGCCGACCGCTACTACCGCGAGCTGGTCGCCCGGCTCGACGTCGACGCCGCCCGCGCGCGGCTCGCCCACGGCCAGGTGCTGGCTCGGATGGGCCGGTTCGCCCAGGCCGCCGACGTGCTGCGGCCGGCCCTCGCGGAGTTCGCGCGGCGCGGCGAACGGGACGCCGGCGTCCTCGCCGCCGCCCGGCTCGCCGACGCCCTCGTCAAGGCCGGCGCCCCGGACGCCGCCGACGACGTGCTGCGCCGCCACCCCGCCCGCGGGACCGACGCCCCCGCCCCGCTGACCGCCCACCACCTCGCCCTGTCCGCCATCCGCTGGTTCCAGGGCCGCTACGACGACGGGCACGCGGCCGCGGGCCGGGCGCTGGCGGCCGCCCGGCGGGTGCCCGAGGCCGCGGGGCAGAGCCTGGTCGCCCGGGCGCACGTCCTGCAGGCCACCAACCTCGGTCTCGCGGGACGCTTCGGGCCGGCCTGCGCCGCGGCGGACCGTGCGCTGGCCCCGGCGGAGGCCTCCGGCGACCCGACGCTGCTCGGATCGGTCCTGTCCACCCTGCGGGAGAACGCCCGCCGGGCCGGCCGGCTGCACGAGGCGCAGGAGATCGGCCGGCGGGCGCTCGACCTCGCCGAACGCTCGGGCGCCGTGACCTCCGCCGCGTTCGAACGGGCCAACCTGGCCGAACTGTGGCTGCTGCTCGGCGACCCGGAGACCGCCCGCGGCTACGCCGAGGCCGCGGTGGAGGGCGCGGACTGGGAGGGCGCGAGCAGCCTGCCGTACACGCTGGCCGCCCTCGCCCGGGTCCGGTGGGAGGCGGGCGAGCGGACGGCGGCCGTGACGGCGCTGGACCGCGCGGAGGCCTGCGCCGCCGCGCGCGGCGACCGCCAGGCCGACGACGTCGTCTCCCGCGTCCGCGCCGAGTTCGCCCTCCTCGACGGGGACGCCGAGACCGCCCTCCGCGCCCTCGACGCGGCCGCCCTCGGCGCGCCCGTGCTGACCGCCTGGGCCGAACTCCTCGCCGGGCGGACCGAGTCGGCCCGCCTGCTCGCCGCCGCCGAGGCCGCCCGCGCGGCCCGCACCGGCGAGCGGCTCGCCGAGGCCGACGCGGGCGTGGTGCACGCCGCCGCCCTCGCCCGGCTCGGCGCGACCGC
Organism: Streptomyces sp. NPDC060194; assembly: GCF_042728285.1. Taxonomy (NCBI): domain Bacteria; kingdom Bacillati; phylum Actinomycetota; class Actinomycetes; order Kitasatosporales; family Streptomycetaceae; genus Streptomyces; species Streptomyces sp. NPDC060194. Next base: position 11,667 of record NZ_JBHWZH010000011.1, read on the forward strand.
CGACGCCGACCGCACGCTGTCCCGAGCCGAGGAACTGTGCCGGGCCCTGCCGTACCCGGCGGGGACCCGACGGGTGGCCCGGGCACGCGAACGGCTGCACGAGGGGTGGGCGGGGCGCTGACGGGGCCGACGCGGCGCCGAGCGATCGACGCGGCGCTGAGCTGACCGGGCGGCGGGACACCCGGACGGGCGGAGCCATGCAGGTGCACCTGCGCGGCTCGTCACTGTTCGAACTCGATCATGACGGAGCGTCATGTCAGGCTGACGGAGTCCTGCCCGCCCCGCACGAAAGTGGCCCTGCATGACAGAACACGCGCGCCGAGGGGGACCCCGGCGCCGTCCCCCGCTCGCGCTGATGCTCGGCACCGCCCTGACGGTCGTCGCCCTGGCCTCCGCGCTGCCGGAACCGGTCAGCGCCGACGCACCCGAGCGCACGGAGGCCGCGGCCCGCGCCGCCGCGCCCGGGGTGCCCGCGGAGCCGACGGTCGTGTACCAGGAGGACTTCGAGGCCGGCGGCGACGCCCCGGTCCTGCTCACCGGCTACACCGGCGCAGCTCCGACGTCGATGACGTACACCGCCGATCCGAAGTGGCTCAGCGGCTGCAACGGCTGGGTGATCGACTACGCCAACTCGGCGAAGCACCAGCCCGGCATCAAGTCCTGCACGCAGGAGACCTTCTGGAACGACTCCCGGGCCCTCGTCCGGGACATCGGCCGCTACAAGAACCCCGGCGCGCCGGACGGCAACACCGGCGTCACCGCGTTCACCTACGGGCCCCCCGGCGCGAACAAGGTGCAGTTCGCGACGGAGAGGCCGATCCCGCTGCCGGCGAAGAACCGGTTCCTGACGTTCGCGGTCACCACGGCTGCCCGCAACTGCTTCGCGGCCGCCCCGCTCATGAAGTTCTCGCTGGTGAACGGCTCGGAGCGGATCTCCACGTCCACCAAGCCGCTCAACCCCTGCACGGACTCCAGGGCCGTCACCCCGCAGGGCGGCTCCTCCCGGGTGCTCGACGCCGCCGCCGACACTCCCTACCTGTTCACGGGCGACCAGCTCGGCATCGAAATGGTCAACGCGCAGGGTACCGACGCGGGCAACGACCATGCCTTCGACGACATCCGCGTCCTCGACGTCACCCCGCAGGTCGACAAGGCGTTCGCCGACGAGGCCGTGCCGTCCGGCGGCACCACCCGGCTGACGTTCACCGTCACCAACACCTCCGACCTGCTGGTCAAGAAGGGCTGGTCGTTCACCGACACCCTGCCCGCCGGCATGACCGTCGCGACCGCGCCCGACGCGCGGACGACCTGTGCGAACGGGGCCGTCACCGCGACGCCCGGCGGGACGTCCGTCCGGCTCAAGGGCGACCTGGACGCCGGGCAGACCTCCTGCACGCTGAGCGTGGACGTCACCGCTCCGCGGGGCGAGTACGAGAACTGCGCGGAGAACGTCGGGGAGCTCGTGGGCGTCAACGCCCCGGGCTGCGCCACCGTGCGGTTCGCCGACCCGCGCTACACCATCACCAAGACCTCGTCCCCGGCCGACGGTGAGCCGGTCGCGCTGGGCGCCGCGGTCGACTACACCGTCGTCGTGGAGAACCCCGGCGACGTACCCGTCCGGGCGACCGTCTCCGACGACCTCACCGCCGTCCTGGACGACGCCGACTACAACGCCGACGCGAAGGCCGACACCGGAACCGTCGCCTACGCCCGTCCGAAGCTCGACTGGTCGGGGACGCTCGCGCCCGGCGCGAAGGCCCGGATCACCTACTCGGTGACCACGAAGCAGTCCGGCGGCGACCGGCTCCTGACGAACACCGTCACCGGCTCCCCGCAGTCCAACTGCCCCACCGGTACGGAGACCGGCTGCACGACCAGCGTCGGGACGCCGAGCCTGGAGATCGTCAAGACCGCCGACCGTGCGAACGCGAAACCGGGCGAGAAGGTGACCTACACCGTGGTCGCCACCAACGCCGGCAAGGGCGCCTACCGCGACGCGCGCATCACCGACGACCTCACCGAGGTCCTGGACGACGCCGCGTACGGGGAGGACGCCGGAGCGACCTCGGGCGAAGTGGCCTATGCGGAGCCGGAGTTGACCTGGAGGGGCGACATCGCGGCGGGCGGGAGGGTCACGCTCACGTACTCCGTCACCGTCAAGGCCCCCGACGCCGGAGACCAGGAGCTCGCGAACGCCGTCACCGGCCCGCCCGGCTCCAACTGCGTTGCGGGCAGTGCCGATCCGGACTGCTCCACCACCGTCGGGATCCCGACGTTCGACGTCGCCAAGACCGTCGACCGGACGGCCGCGAAGTCGGGCGACAAGGTCGCCTACACCCTCACCGTCACCAACACCGGCAAGGGCACGTACACCGGCGCCCGGTTCACCGACGACCTGGGCGGGGTGCTCGACGACGCCGCCTACAACGACGACGCCACGGCGACGTCGGGTGAAGTGGCTTACAGCGAGCCGAAGTTGTCGTGGAAGGGCGACATCCCGGAGAAGGGGGCCGTCACCGTCCGCTACTCCGTCGACGTCGACGACCCGGCCGCCGGCGACCGGACGCTGGGCAACACCGTCACCACGGACGTCCCCGGCGGCCCCTGCCCCGCGGGCGGCACCGACCCCGACTGCGGGACCACGACGGACCTCCCCGCCCTGAAGATCGAGAAGACGGCCGACACGGCGCGGCCCCGACCCGGCGACACCGTCACCTACACGGTGACCGTCGAGAACGACGGCAAGGCCGCCTACCCCGGCGCCACCTTCACCGACGACCTCTCCGCGCTCCTCGACGACGCCGAGTACCAGGGCGACGCCGCCGCGACCTCGGGCGAAGTCGCCTACGCCGACCGGAAGCTGACGTGGGAGGGCGACCTCGCCGAGGGCGCCGTCGCCCTCGTCACCTACTCCGTCAAGGTGAAGGCCCTCGCCGATCGGACGGGCGACGGGAAGCTGGACAACCAGGTCGTCGGCGGCCCCGGGTCGAACTGCCCCGCGGACTCGACCGACCCCGACTGCCGGGTCGACCTGCCGTCCCGCGTCTTCGACTTCGGTGACGCGCCCGACAGCTACGGCACCACCCTGCGCGAGCGCGGCGCCCACCACGAGATCGTCCCCGGCCTCCACCTGGGTGCGGCGGTCGAGGCGGACGACGACGGCCAGCCCGACGCCGACACCGGACGGGACACCGCCGAGGACGCCCTGCCGCCCGTGGTCACCCACCAGCAGCACGCGGCCGGCCTCACCCGCACGATCCCGGTGACCAACACCACCGGTGAGCCCGCCGTCCTCGCCGGCTGGATCGACGTCGACGGCGACGGCGCCTTCGAGGCCACCGAGGCCGCCCGGGCGGCGGTCGCCGACGGCGCGACCGAGGCCCGGCTCAGCTGGGACGGCCTCGCGGACATGAAGCCGGGCACGAGCTACCTGCGGCTGCGGCTCTTCGGGGACGAGGCGGCCGCCCCGGCCCGCCGCGCCACCGCCGACATCCAGCCGACCGGCCTCGGCGGCCCCGGCGAGGTCGAGGACCACCGGCTCCTCGTCGAGGAGACGCACCTGAGCATGACCAAGACCGCCGCCCCGGCCTCGGTGGAGCCCGGCGGCACGGTGACCTACACCGTCGCCGTCACCAGCGACAGCACCGCCGAGTACACCGGCGCCACGTTCACCGACGACCTCACCGAGGTTCTCGACGACGCCGACTACAACGCCGACGCGGAGGCGTCGGCGGGCACGGTGACCTACGCCGAGCCGGAGCTGACCTGGAACGGCACGGTGCCGGCGGGCGGGACGGTGACGGTCACCTACTCGGTGGCGGTGGCCTCGCCGCTGCGGGGCGACGGGGAGCTGGTGAACGCGGTCACCGGGCCCGGCGGGTCCACGTGCGCGGCCGGATCGGGTGACACCCGGTGTGCGACGACGGTGGACGTGGTGCCGCCGGCGTCCCCCTCGCCGACCCCGACCCCCACCCCGACGCCTTCCGACCCCGCGCCCTCTCCGACGCCGACGCCGTCGCCGTCGCCTTCGTCCCCGTCCCCCGGATCCCCGACCCCGACCGCGCGCGACGCGTCGGACAACCCCCGCCGCCCCTCCGCTGCCGCTGACCCGTCCCCGCACGCCCGGCACGCGCTGCCCGACACCGGCTCCTCCTCCGCCCCCTGGTGGGCGGCGGCCGGCGCCGTGCTCGCCCTGACGGCCGGCGGCCTGCTGACGGCCGCCGCCCGCCGACGGCACCGCGACTAGCGCCCCGTCTCCTCCCACCCACGAACGCGGGCCGGTGTCCTCCGGGGCACCGGCCCGCGGTGCGTCGGCGCGGAAGAGGCCTGCGCCACCGGCCGGTTACGGTGGGCGCGTGCCGGTCAGTAGGGTGACGGCCGACGCCCCTGACACGTCCCCGAGGAGTACGCGTGACCACCGTCCCCGAGACGAGCGCCCCGCCCGCCGTGCCCTTCGGTGCGGAGCACACCGACCGCGAGATCCGCCAACAGCCGCGTGTGTGGGCGGAGATGCGGGAGCGGGTGCGCGAACAGCGCGACGCGCTCGACGCGTTCCTCGCGCCGCTGCTCGCCGAGCCGGGGCTGCGCGTGGTGCTCACCGGAGCCGGGACCTCCGCCTACGCCGGAGGCGTCGTCCGCTCGGCGCTCGCCGCCGTGCTCGGCGTCACCGTGGAGGCGGTGGCCACGACCGACATCGTCGCGGAGCCGGCCGGCTGCTTCGAGGACCGGGCGCGGCCCACGCTCCTCGTCTCGTTCGCCCGCTCGGGGCAGAGCCCGGAGAGCCTCGCCGCCACGGAGATCGCCGACCGGCTCCTCGACCGGTGCGCGCACCTCGTGATCACCTGCAACGCCGGCGGCGCGCTCGCCGTCGCCCACCGCGACCGCGCGGGCTCCCACGTCCTGCTGACCCCGTCCGAGGCGGAGGACCGCGGCTTCGCGATGACGTCCAGCCTCACCTGCATGCTCCTGGGCGCGCTCGACGCGCTGGGCCGCGGCCGGGTTCGCGGACTCGGCGCGGCGGCGCAGGCGGCGGCCGCCGTCCTCACCCCGGACTCCACCGCCCGGATCACCGCGTTCGCCCGCCGCGACCTGGACCGTTTCGTCCACCTCGGGAGCGGGCCGCTGAAGGCGCTGGCGGGCGAGTCGGCGCTCAAGCTGCTCGAGCTGACCGGCGGCAGGGTCGGCTCGCTGCCCGAGACGTCGCTCGGCTTCCGGCACGGCCCCAAGGCGTTCCTGACCCCCCGCACCGGCGTGCTGCTCTTCGTCTCGAACGACCCGCACACCCGCCGCTACGACCTCGACATCCTGCGCGAACTGGCCGGCGCGCTCCCCGCCGGGCAGGTCGTCGCCGTGGCCGGACGGGCCGACGGCCTCGCCGAGGCCGCACCCGCGGCGGAGGCCTGGTTGCTGCCGGGCATGTCGGAGGCCGACGACGCGGCGCTCGCGCTGCCCGCGGTGGTCTGCGCCCAGCTCGTGGCGCTGCACGCCTCGCTCCGGCTCGGCATCACCCCCGACAACCCCTTCCCGGCGGGCGAGGTCAACCGCGTGGTCCAGGGGGTCACCATCCACCCCCTGGACTGAGCGGACGCTCCCGGCACGCAGGCGCGGCTACGGCGGCGGTGCCGCCCGCTCCAGGTCCCACACCACCCGCTTCCTGCGCGGCCCCCGCACCAGCGCCGATGTCTCGGAGACGAAGGCCGCGGCGGCGTTGATGAACCAGTACGCGAAGGGGTACAGGGGCAGGAGCAGGCAGGCGTACCCAAGCCGGGGGTCGAGGCGGCGTTCGACGACGACGGCGACGGTGATCTGCAGGACGGCGACGACGGCGATGCCGACGCCCCACGCGATCATCCAGCGGAACTTCGTCTCCTCGTCGAACACCAGCCACTGGAATAGTGTCCAGGCGCCGACGCAGACCATCGCTAGGACCCAGAGGTAGGACAGCAGCGCCTCCAGGGCGACCGGCCAGAGGGGCGCGTTGCGGGAGCGCAGCAGGGTGCGGGCGTGGGTGCGCAGGACCTCGCCCTGGCCGCGGGCCCAGCGGGTGCGCTGCCGCCAGATGGTCCGCAGCGTCTGCGGGACCTCCATGCCGACGAGCGCGCGGGGCTCGTAGCCCGTCAGGTACCCGGCCTCCAGGAGGCGCCAGGTCAGGTCGATGTCCTCGGTCGCCATCCGCGGGTCGTAGCCGCCGACGGCGAGCACCGCGTCGCGGCGGAAGAGGCCGAGGACGCCCGCGACGACCCCGACCCGTCCGGCCAGCGCGTGCGTGCGGCGCATCAGGCCGATCGACGCGGCCGACTCCAGCACCTGCATGGCGGTGATCAGGCGTTCGCGGTTGGTGACCCGCGGACTGCCGGCCACCGCGGCGTAGCGCGGGGAGCGCCCGATCCGTGCGACCAGGTAGCGGACGGCGGTCGGGTGCAGATGGGTGTCCGCGTCCGTCACCAGGACGAGGTCGTGGCGGGCGCGGCGCATGCCGGCGTTGAGCCTGTCGGCCTTGCCCGTGTTGACGGGGTCGGCGACGACGTCCACCCGCGGGTCGTCCCCGGCGGCGGCGAGGGCCGCGGCCGCGGTGCCGTCGGTGGAGCCGTCGTCCAGGACCAGGATCTCCAGGCGCGGGTAGTCCACCAGGCGCAGCGCCTCGACGCACTGGGCGATCACCCGCGACTCGTTGAACGCGGGGACGAGCACGGTCACCCCCGGCCAGCCGCCGGGCGGGGCGACGGGAGTGGCGCGCTCGTGCAGGACGCGGAAGGCGATCCCGCCGACGATCCACGCCGCGGCCGTCACCACCGGGTAGAAGGCGACGTAGACGAGCAGCACGTCAAGGAAGGTCACGGCGCTCCCCCCGGCGGCGCAGCAGGATCCCCCAGGTGACGACGACCGCGAAGACGGCCAGGGAGACCGCGAACACGAGCAGCAGTCGGACCATGATGTCGGTGCGGTCGAGGAGGGCCACCACGAGCCAGCCGGCCGCCACCCAGATCAGCGCGCCGCCCAGGAACGCCCACACCCGGCGCTGCCGGGAGGCGGGGCGGGAGGGGGAGAAGGCGAGGCGGACCCGCGGCGGTGGCGTGGTCATGGCGTTCCCTCCGTGGCGCGACGGGCACGGCCCGCGCGCCTGCGACGGCGCGCGCACTCCTTCGCTGTCACCTTATGCTGCGTTTTGTCCGCATTGCACTTCAGGGGAAGGTGGTCCACCCGTGCCCAGTGGCCTGAACTCCGACCTCGTCGGTCCGGTCGACGTCGCGGTGATCGCGTTCGAAGGGAACCGCTTCAACGGCGACGTCGCCCCCGCGCTGCGCGAGCTCCAGCAGAGCGGGACCGTCCGCATCCTCGACCTCAGCTTCGTCCGCAAGGGCGTCGACGGCACCGTCGACGTCGTGGAGCTCGCCGACGAGGAGGTCGCGAGCGCGTTCGAGGCCACGGTCGGCGACCGGTTCGACCTGCTCAGCGACGAGGACCTGCAGACCGTCGCGGACGAGCTGCCCGCGAACTGCTCCGCGCTGGTCGTGGCCTGGGAGAACACCTGGGCGGCGCGGCTGGCGACGGCGATCGGCGCGTCCCACGGCGAGCTGCGGCTGCTCGAACGCGTCCCGAGGGACGTCGTCCTCACGGCCGTCGCCGCGCTCGACGCCGCCTGAGCCCCGTACGACGACAGGAAGGAACCCCACCATGCCCCAGCGATTCGGACGGCCCGGTCTGCTCGGCACCATGGCCCGCACCGCGGTCATCTCCGGCACCGCGAGCGCCGTCTCCAACCGGGTGAACCGCGGGATGGCCGAGCGGGAGATGCGCCGCGAGCAGCAGGCCGCGTGGGGCGCCCAGCCCCCGCCGCCGCCCGCCCCCGCGGCACCGGCGCCCGCCCCCGCCGCGCCCGACCCCGGCGCCGCGCAGGTCTCCGACCGCGTCGCGCAGCTGACCCAGCTCGCCGACCTCAAGGCCCAAGGGCTGCTGACGGAAGAGGAGTTCGCCGCCGAGAAGGCGCGCGTCCTCAACTCCTGACCCCCGTACCCCCGGAAAGGACCAGCCCGACGTGAGTGCCCCGAACAGCCCCTACGGACCGCCCAATCCGCAGTACCGCATCCCGCAGCCCTCCCCGGAGCCGCCCCTCGCGCCGGCCCGGCCGCGCGTCGACGCCGGACGGCTGTGGGCGGGCGGGGTGATGACCGCGCTGGTCGCCGCGCTCACCGCCGTCGTCGCGCTGCTCCTCGTCCGCGGGGTGCTCGGCATCCCCGTCTTCGCGCCCGAGGGCGACGGCGCGATGGGCAACGCCACCACCGGCGCGCTCGCCGGCGGGGCCGCGCTCGCCGCGCTCGCCGCGACGGGCCTGCTGCACCTCCTCGTCGCGGCCACCCCCCGGCCCGAGCGCTTCCTCGCCTGGATCGTCGCACTGGTCACCGCGGTGCTGGTCCTCCTGCCCTTCACCACCGACCTCTCCCTGGAGGCCTCGATCGGCACCGCGGTCGTCTACCTCCTGATCGGCACCGCCATCGGCACCCTGCTGTCGTCGGTGGCGCGGAGCGCGGTGCGCGGGGACTGACCCCGGGGCCGGCCGTCCCGCGACGGGCCGGTCGGCCCCCGTCCGCCTCACGCCCGCGGGCGGATCCGCACCGGCAGCTTGTGCACGCTGTTGCCCACGAAGCTGGCGTGGCGCGGCAGTTCGGCCTCCGTGACGGCGAGGTCGAGGTCGGGGAAGCGGGTGAACAGCCGCTCCAGGGCGACGGTCGCCTCCATCCGGGCCAGCGGCGCGCCCAGGCAGAAGTGGGCGCCGTGGCCGAGCGAGAGGTGGCGCGCGCGGCCCGGTCGGGTGACGTCGAAGACGTCCGCGTCCTCGCCGTGCGCGGCGGTGTCGCGGCCGGCGGCCGAGTACCCGGCGAGGACGGGCGTGCCCTGCGGGATGACCGTCCCGCCGATCTCCAGGTCGCGCTTGGGGTAGCGGAAGGGGAAGAAGCTGACCGGCGCGTCCCAGCGCAGCGTCTCCTCCACCACGTCCGCCCAGCTCGCCGCGCCCGAGCGGACCAGCTCCAGCTGGTCCCGGTGCGCGCACAGTGCCCGGACCGCGTTGGTGATCAGGTTCAGGGTCGTCTCGTGCCCGGCGACGATCATCAGCAGCAGGGTGCCGATCAGCTCCAGCTGACTGAGCCGGTCGCCGTCCGCCTCCCGCGCCGCGATCAGCGTGCTCGTCAGGTCCTCGCCCGGCTGCGCCGTCCGGGCGGCGACGACCCCGGCCAGGGTGGCCACCAGCTCCTTGTTCGCGGCCATCGCGTCCGCCGGGGCGATGTCGGTGGAGACGACCTGGTTCGACAGGTGGTGCAGCTTCTCGTGGTGCTCGGGGTCGACGCCGAGCAGCTCGCAGATGACGCCCATCGGCAGCGGCAGCGCGAAGTGCCTCCGCAGGTCGGCGACCCCGTCACCGGCCTCGAACGCGGCCGCCAGGTCGTCGAGCAGCTCGGCGGTCAGCGCCTCCACCCGGGGGCGCAGCGCCTCCACCCGGCGGGGGGTGAACCCCTTGCCCGCGAGCCCCCGCAGCCGCTTGTGGTCGTCGTCGTCCGCGGTCGTCATGCCTTGGACGGTGGCGAAGGTCCGCAGCGGCCAGCCGTCCGGTATCCGCCCCTCCTGCAGCGCGGTGAAGTGCGCGGCGTTCTTGGCGACGTCGGGATGGGCGAGGAACTCGCGCAGCGCGTCGTGGCCGAGGACGGCCATGCCGGCGACGTCACCCGGCAGGGTGACCGCGGCGACGGCCCCCTCGGCGAGCAGCTTCGCGTTCGCGGCGTGCGGGCAGCCGCCGGTCGGGTCGAGCCGGTGCGGGGCGCCGGGGGCGGGGGCGGGCGTGGTGGTCAACGGGGTCCTCCTGACTGCTGCCGCGCGGTGTGCGGAAGCGGCTGGTGCGGTGGTGGTGCGTACGGCGGCCGGGCGGGCGAGGGCGGTACGGGCCCGGACGGCGTCTGCGCGGCCCGGTCCTGCGCGGGGGGTGCGTGCGAGAGCTGCGGCTCGGTGAAGCGGACGGGCAGCGCCGCGAGCCCCTTGCTCCAGGGCGACTTGACCCACGCCAGCTCGTTCTCCGGCACGGCCAGCTCCAGGTCGGGCAGCCGGTGCCGGATGGTGTCCACCGCCGTACGGGTGATCAGCCGCGCCGGGTCCTGCGCGGGGCACGTGTGCGGGCCCGCGCCGAACGCCAGGTGCGAGCGGTTGCCGACGACCGGGCTGCCGTCGCCCGGCAGCACCTCAGGGTCGGCGTTCGCCCCCGCGAGCCCGAGCACGAGCATGTCCCCGGCCCGGATGTGCTGCCCTCCGAACTCCAGGTCGCGGGTCGCGTACCGGGCGGGGAAGTTCTGCGTCGGCGGGAACCGCCAGAGCACCAGGTCGAGCGCGTCGTCGACGCTCAGCCGGCCGCCGCTCAGCGAGGACCGGAAGGCGGGGTCGCAGAGCAGGATCCGCAGGGTGGTGGCGATCCAGTTGACGGTCGTCTGGTTGCCGGCGACGAACATCACCACCAGGTTGTGCAGCACCTCCTCGTCGGTGAGCCGGGCGGGGTGCTGGAGCAGCGCGCTGGTGACGTCCTGGCCCGGACGGGCGCGCTTCTCCTCGATCAGCGCGGTCAGGATGGAGCCCATCCGCGCCGCCGCGTTGGCCGAGTCGGCGTTCGCGGCGACGGTGCCGGCGATGGCGAGCACCAGCTGCTGGCCGGTGCGGTCGTCGAGCCCGAGGAGCCCGGTGATCACCTGCATGGGCAGCTTGCGGGCGTAGTGCGGGACCAGGTCGGCCTCCCGCCGCCCGGCGAAGTCCGCGATCAGCCGCTCGGCCGCCGCCCGCACGCTGCGCCGCAGCTCGTGGCCGTTGATCCGGGCCAGCGCGTCCGAGACCGCCGCGCGCATCCGCCGGTGCTGCCGGCCGTCGGCGAACAGCAGCGCGGGCCGCCAGCCGACCATCGGCAGGATCGGCGAGTCGGCCGGGACGCGGCCCTCGCGCAGCAGGCTCCAGCGGCGCGGGTCGTGGCTGAAGTCCTGCTCCTCGCGGGTCAGCCGCAGCAGCTCGCGGTGGCCGAGCACGAGCCAGGCGCTGATGCCCGGCGCCACGGTCACCGGGGCCACCGGGCCGTGCTCCTCGCGCAGCCGCTCGTAGAGGGCCGGCATCCCGTCGCCGTCCAGCTGCTCCCCGTAGAGCGGGGTGGCCGCGGGGCAGCGGCCGCCGTAGCCGAAGCCGTCGGCGAAGGCGTGGGGCGGTATCGCGGGCGGAGAGGTCATCGGGGCTCCGGGGCGGTGGCGGTCGTCGGGGAGGTGACGGTACGGATCAGGTGGCGGACCAGCGCGATCAGCGCCTCGACGGACGAGCGCTCGTCCCGGGCGTCGCACGCCACCAGCGGGGTGTCGGGCAACAGGTCCAGGGACGCGCGCAGTTGCTCCTCGGAGTGGTGCGGGCTGCCGGGGAAGACGTTGACGGCGACGGCGAACGGCAGGTCCAGGTCCTCCAGATGCCCGAGCGCGTCGAACGACGCGCCCAGGTCGCGCGCGTCGACCAGCGCCAGCGCCCCGAGCGCGCCCCGGGCGAGGTCGCGCCAGGCGGGCAGGAACCGCTGCTGCCCGGGCGTCCCGAACAGGTAGAGCACCAGCTCCCCGTCGAGCGTCATCCGCCCGAAGTCCAGCGCGACGGTCGTGGTCCGCTTCCCCGACGGGCCAGCCGGGTGGTCCACCCGCGCGCCCGCCTGCGTCATCACCGCCTCCGTCGACAGCGGCGCGATCTCCGACACCGTGCCGATCAGCGTCGTCTTGCCCACCCCGAGCGGCCCCACCACCATGATCTTCGCCGCGCCCGCGACCCCGTCGGCCAGGTACTTCCCGCCCGCGCCGGACGCGCTCGCGGGAGCGCTTCCCGGACGCGCCGCGGCGACGGCGGGGTCAGAGGCGGCTTTCGAGGCCATGGAGGACCTTTCTCAGCATGGTCACGTCGGCGTGTTCGGCCGGCGGGATCGGCGGACGGGTGAGGATCAGTCCCCAGTCCACGAGGTCGGACAGCAACACCTGCACCACGGACGGCGGTTGGCCGAGGTGCGCGGCCACCTCGGCGACGGAGAGCAGGCCCTGGCAGTGCGCCAGGATCATCCGGTACTCCGGCTGCAGCGCCGCCGGCACCGGCACGGCGGCCGCGACCACCAGCGACTCCCAGTGCAGCGGCTCCGCGCCCGTCCCGGCCCGCCCCCCGGTGATCACGTACGGCCGCACCGCGGACGTGGTCCGGTCACCGGGTCCTGCCCGGACGGTGCCGGAGGGGCCCGGGGCCGGGCCGGGCGGGGGGTCCGCCGGCGGGCGCACCCCGGCCGCGCCGGGGGCGGGTGCCGGCGGCCCGGGGGGCGTCGGCGTGCCCCCGGCCCCGGCGAAGCCGCCCCGTGCCGCGGGGTAGGCGTCCGACGCGTGCGGCGGATGGCCCGACGCGCGGTCGGCGGCGTCCGAGCCGCCCGCGTGCTCCGCCGGGCGCGGACGGGCGCGCGGGCCCGGCGGGCCGCCGTCGGCCCGGCCGGCGGGCTCCGTCATGACGGCCCGTCCGTCATGACGAGGGGGCCGCCTGGTCCCGCGGGTGGCTGGCCAGGTGGCCGCCGATCTTCACGACGAGCAGCTGCATCTGCTGCGCGACGAGGCCGACGTCGGCGCCCGTGTCGGTGGCGACGCCGAGATGCGCCCCCACCCCCGCCGCGGTGAAGAGCACGAACCCTTGGTCGGACTCCAGCATCAGCTGCCGCATCCCCGCGTTCCCGCCGAAGAGCAGCCCGATCGTCGACCGGCTGGTCATCGTCAGCGCGGCGGACGCGGCGGAGAGCGACTCGGCCTCGGCGACGCTGAGTTCGGACACCCGCCCCTTCACGTTCAGCGCGGACGCGTGCCCGAGCCGCAGCCCGTCCTCGGACACCACCACCGCGTGGCGCACGCCGGGGATGTCGGTCAGCGGGCGCAGCATCCAGCCCAGGTCGGGGAGTCTGGATATCGTTCCGGTCACTGCCGGCCTCCGTCGTGTCGTCCGTGTGGTGCGGGTGGTGCGGGTGGTGCGCTGTCGGTGTCCCGCGCGGCCTCCCGGCCCCGCCGCGCCCCGGACAGCACGCTCGCGACCGACGCGCGGGCCTCCTCGGGCGTCCAGTCGGGATCGGGCCCCGCGGCGGGCCGGGGGGCGGGGCGCGCCGCGGGCCGGTCTCCCGTCCCGCCGGTGCGGCGGCGGCTGCGGCGCCGGGGCAGCGCGTCGGGCCCGCCGCCGTCGCCCGCGGACGCGTGCTCGGCGGACACCGCGTGCTCGGCGGTCACTGCGGGCGAGGTGGTCACCGCGGGCGCAGGGGGAGGCGCGGGCGCAGGGGGAGGCACGGGCGCGGGGGGAGGCACGGGCGCGGTACGGGGCATCGGCGCGGCGGGCGGCATCGGCTGCGTCGCCGGTACCTCCACGACGGGCGCCGCCGCCACCCCCACGGCGGGCGCCGCGTACGCCCCGGCCCCCGGCACGTCGGCCGCGTACGACGCCGTGTCCGCCTCGAAGTGCGACAACGGCTCCGTGAGCAGCCGGTGCGGCACGAACGTCACCGCCCGCGTCCCGCCGTACGCCGACGCGCCCGTCAGCTCCACAGTGAAGCCCAGCTCCCGCGTCCAGCGGCCGACGCAGGCGAGCCCGAGCCGGGGGACCGCGCCGAGCCGGGTGAGGTCCAGGTCGTCCCGCAGCTGGGACGCCGCCCGGTGGAGCACGTCCGGCGGCATCCCGAGCCCCGCGTCGTCGATCTCGAGCACCGCACCGGCCCCGACCTCGCGGATCGTGACCACGACCTGGGTGCGCGAGGGGGAGAACACCGTCGCGTTCTCCAGGAGTTCGGCGATCGCGTGCATCAGGCCCTCGACGGCGGCCGGCACGACGAACAGCGTCTGCCCGCCGTGCACCTCCACCCGCCCGAACTCCACGATCCGCGACTGCGCCCCGCGCACGCAGTCGTACAGCGACACCGGCCGCACCTCGCGCCGGGCCGGCCAGATCCCGCACATCACCAGCAGGGTCTGCGCCTTGCGGGTCATCTGCGCGGCGGCGTGGTCCGCCCTCATCACCTGCGCCATCGGACCGGCGTCGGTCAGGGAGTGACCCACCTGGTCGAGGACCTGCTGCTGCACGGTGGCCATCGCGTGCATGGTGCGCGCCACGGACTCGAACGCCGCCTGCACCGAGTCGCGCATCCCGCGCTCGCGCCGGACCGCCTCGTCGGAGCCGAGCGCCGCGACCACCGCGGCCATCGCCCGTGCGAACTCCTCGCCCGCGTCGCCCTCCGCGGCGGCCGGCCCCGGCACCCCGTCGAGCCGCCGCCCGGTCCGCACCCGCTCGGCGATCGCCGGCAACCGGACCTCGGCCAGGTGCGCGAGCGCCTCCCCGCGGGCCGCCGCGAGCCGCTGCTCCGCGGCGCGCCCGGCCCGTTCGGCGGCCAGCCGCCGCCGCAGCGCGAGCACCCGGGCGGCGAGCAGCACGGCGAGCGCCGCACAGCCTCCGGCCAGCACCTGCCGCCACTCCTCGACGGCCGCGAGTCCGACGAGCACGGCGGCGGTCGCGGCGACGAGCAACGCCACGGACCACCTCAGGGCGGACGAGCGCACGACGACCACGAAGACCGGGCCCCTTCCAGGACGCGTCGGACTCCCGGAGCGGAATGATCGGGAGTATGCCGATCCTACGATCAACCCGTGCCTTTGTGACGCCAGTTGGCCAACTCGGTCCGCGAACATCTGGCCACGACAGGGAAGTTGCGTGCGCAACCATCCTTCGGTTCGGCAGGTAACGCCAGCTCGCGGCCCCCGGCTCAGCGCCGCCCGACGCCGAACGCCGCCAGGATCCGCTCAGCGGCCGAGGTCGCCGTCAACTCGCCGTCCCGCACCTGCCGTTCGAGATCCGGGGCGAGGGCCCGGACGGACGGGTCCGCGTGCAGCCGGCCGAGCAGCTCGTCCCGCACCATCGTCCACGTCCAGTCCACCTGCTGGGCGCGCCGCCGTTCCGCCAGCCGTCCCGTGGAGTCGAGGAGCGCGCGGTGCTGCTCCAGCCGCTCCCACAGGGTGTCCAGTCCGGTCGCGTCCCGCGCGCTGCAACTCAGCACCGGCGGTGTCCAGGCGGCGTCCACCGGATGCATCAGCCGCAGCGCACCGGCGAGTTCGCGCGCGGCCGCCCGCGCGTCCCGCTCGTGCGGCCCGTCGGCCTTGTTGACGGCGATGACGTCCGCCAGTTCGAGGACGCCCTTCTTGATGCCCTGGAGCTGGTCCCCGGTCCGGGCGAGGGTGAGCAGCAGGAAGGTGTCGACCATATTCGCGACCGCCGTCTCCGACTGCCCGACGCCGACCGTCTCCACGAGCACGACGTCGTACCCCGCCGCCTCCATCACCACGATCGACTCGCGGGTCGCCTTCGCGACCCCGCCGAGCGTTCCCGCGGTGGGGGAGGGGCGCACGAACGCCGCCGGGTCGACCGACAGCCGGTCCATACGGGTCTTGTCGCCGAGGATCGACCCGCCGGTCCGGCTGGAGGACGGGTCGACGGCGAGCACCGCGACCCGGTGGCCGAGCGAGGTGAGCAGGGTGCCGAAGGCGTCGATGAACGTCGACTTGCCCACCCCCGGCACCCCGCTGACGCCGATCCGCCGGGCCCGGCCGCTGTGCGGGAGCAGCGCGGTGAGCAGTTCCTGGGCCAGCGCCCGGTGGTCGGGCCGGGTGGACTCCACGAGCGTGATCGCCCGGGCCACCACGGCCCGCCGCCCGTCGAGCACGCCCTTCGCGTAGGCGTCGAGGTCGATCGCCATCCGGGTCAGCGACCGGGCTCGGTGTCGGCCGCCGCGGACTGCAACTCCGCCGCCGGGTGGCCGAGTTGCTCGCCGAGCCGGGTCACCAGGTCGTACGCCGCGTCCGGGATCACCGTCCCCGGCGGGAAGACCGCCGCCGCGCCCATCTCCAGGAGCCGGGGCACGTCCTGCGGCGGGATGACCCCGCCGACCACGACCATGATGTCCTCCCGGCCCTCCTCGGCCAGCTGCTCCCGCAGCGCCGGCACCAGGGTGAGGTGCCCGGCGGCCAGCGAGGACACCCCGACGATGTGCACGTCCGCCTCGACGGCCTGCCGCGCCACCTCGCCCGGGGTCTGGAACAGCGGGCCCACGTCGGCGTCGAAGCCGAGGTCGGCGAAGGCAGTGGCGATCACCTTCTGGCCGCGGTCGTGGCCGTCCTGGCCCATCTTGGCGACCAGCATGCGGGGGCGGCGGCCCTCGGCCTCCTCGAAGGAGGCCACCAGGGCGCGCGTCCGGTCGATGGACGGGGACTCGCCGGCTTCGTTGCGGTACACACCGGAGATCGTACGGATCTGGCCCGCGTGCCGCCCGTACACCTTCTCCAGCGCGTCCGAGATCTCCCCCACGGTCGCCTTCGCCCGCGCCGCGTCCACGGCGAGTTCCAGCAGGTTGCCGGTGCCCGCGGCGGTCCGGGTCAGCGCGTCGAGCGCGTCCTGGCAGGCCCGCTCGTCGCGCTCCGCGCGCAGCCGGCGCAGCTTCTCGATCTGCTGGGCGCGCACCGCGGAGTTGTCGACGGAGCGGACGTCGATCCGCTCGTCGGTCTCCACCCGGTACTTGTTGACCCCGATGACCGGCTGCCGCCCGGAGTCGATGCGCGCCTGCGTGCGGGCCGCGGCCTCCTCCACGCGCAGCTTCGGAATGCCCGCGTCGATGGCCTGCGCCATGCCGCCGGCCGCCTCGACCTCCTGGATGTGGCTCCACGCCCGCCGCGCCAGGTCGTAGGTGAGCCGCTCGACGTACGCGCTGCCGCCCCACGGGTCGATGGTCCGGGTGGTGCCCGACTCCTGCTGGATGAGCAGCTGGGTGTTGCGGGCGATCCGCGCGGAGAAGTCGGTGGGCAGCGCGAGCGCCTCGTCGAGTGCGTTGGTGTGCAGCGACTGGGTGTGCCCCTGGGTCGCCGCCATCGCCTCGACGCACGTCCGCGTCACGTTGTTGAACACGTCCTGCGCGGTGAGCGACCAGCCCGAGGTCTGCGAATGGGTGCGCAGGGAGAGGGACTTGGCGTTCTGCGGGTCGAACTCCCTGACCAGCTTGGCCCACAGGAGCCGCGCCGCCCGCATCTTGGCGATCTCCATGAAGAAGTTCATGCCGATCGCCCAGAAGAACGACAGCCGCGGCGCGAACGCGTCCACGTCCATCCCCGCCGCCCGCCCGGCCCGGATGTACTCCACCCCGTCGGCCAGCGTGTACGCCAGCTCCAGGTCGGCCGTTGCCCCCGCCTCCTGGATGTGGTACCCGGAGATCGAGATCGAGTTGTACCGGGGCATCCGCTGCGAGGTGTACGCGAAGATGTCGGAGATGATCCGCATCGACGGCTTCGGCGGGTAGATGTAGGTGTTGCGGACCATGAACTCCTTGAGGATGTCGTTCTGGATGGTCCCCGCCAGCTTCTCGGGCGGCACCCCCTGCTCCTCGGCCGCGACGATGTACAGCGCGAGCACGGGGAGCACGGCCCCGTTCATCGTCATCGAGACGGTCATCCGGTCCAGCGGGATGCCGTCGAAGAGCTGCCGCATGTCGTAGATCGAGTCGATCGCGACGCCCGCCATGCCGACGTCACCGGTCACCCGCGGGTGGTCGCTGTCGTACCCGCGGTGGGTTGGCAGGTCGAAGGCGACCGACAGGCCCTTCTGACCGGCCGCCAGGTTGCGCCGGTAGAACGCGTTGGACTCCTCCGCGGTCGAGAAGCCGGCGTACTGGCGGATCGTCCACGGCTGGTTGACGTACATCGTCGGGTACGGGCCGCGCAGGTAGGGGGCGGCGCCGGGGTAGGTGGCGAGGAAGTCCAGGCCCTCGGTGTCCCGCCCGGTGTACAGCGGCTTGACGGCGATGCCCTCGGGCGTCTCCCACAGCAGGTCGTCCCCGCCGGCCGCCTGCTTCACCGCGTCGGCCCACTCCTCCGCGCCGCCGGCCGCCTTCGGCGTGCCGAGCTCGATCCCGGAAAAGTCCGGGATTCCCTGCGTGGCCATCAGGACACTCCCAAGCGGTCGAGGGTGGCGGCGAGCACGGCGACGGCGTCGCAGCCCGCGAAGACATGGGCGTCGACGCCCGGGTGGTCCCCGGGGCGGCCCGCGAGGAACACGTGCCGGGCACCGGCCGCCCGCAGGTCGGCCGCCGCACCGGCGGCCTGCTCCTCGTAGACGGCGTCGCTGGAGCACAGGCACGCCTCGGTGGCCCCGCTCTCCGCGAACGTGCCCTGCGTGACGGTCTCGATCCCACCGGCCTGGAACAGGTTCGCGGCGAACGACAGACGCGCGGTGTGCGCGCCGGCCGGGCCGAGCGCGGCGAGGAAGACCCGCGGCCGGGTGCCGGTCGCGGCGAGGTGCCGGTCGGAGCGCTCGCGCAGCTCCTCGAACGCCTCGTCCCGCCGGACCCGCGGCAGCCCCCCGATCGGGGGTGCGGGGTGGGGGGCGCGGACGACCTCGGGCTCGTCCAGGAGCGGGAACTCGCTGACCCCGGTGACCGGTTCGCGCCGGGTGGCGAGCTTCGCGCGGCGCGCCCGCCACGTCTCCGCGAGGTCGCCGGCGAGCGTTCCGGACCGCAAAGCGGAGGCCAGGCCGCCCTGTTGCTCGATGCGCCGGAAGAACTCCCAGCCCGCATGGGCGAGTTCGTCCGTCAGTCGCTCCACGTACCAGGAGCCGCCCGCCGGGTCGATCACCCGGGCCAGGTGCGACTCCTCGACCAGGATCGTCGAGGTGTTCCGCGCGATCCGGCGCGCGAAGGCGTCGGGGAGCCCCAGCGCGTGGTCGAACGGCAGCACGGTGACGGAGTCCGCGCCGCCCACCCCCGCCGCGAGCGTCGCGACGGTCGTCCGCAGCATGTTCACCCACGGGTCGCGGCGCGACATCATCACCGGCGAGGTCACCGCGTGCTGCACCTGCCGCCCCGGCGCCCCGCACACCTCCGCGACCCGCGCCCACAGCCGGCGCGCGGCCCTCAGCTTCGCGATCGTCAGGAACTGGTCGGCGGTGGCCGCGTACCGGAACTCCAGCTGCCCGGCGGCCTGTTCGGCGCTCAGCCCGGTCGCGGTCAGCTCGCGCAGGTACGCGACGCCGGTCGCGAGCGACGCGCCCAGCTCCTGCGCCGCCGAGCCGCCGGCCTCGTGGTACGGCAGCGCGTCGACCGTCAGCGCGCGCAGACCCGGGTAGCCCCCGGCGCACGTCCGCGCGAGGGCGGCGGCGGGGGCGGGGTCGAGCCGCTCGCCCGTCCGGGCCTCGAAGCCCAGCGGGTCGGCCCCCAGGTTGCCGCGCACGGCGTCCGGCGCGAGCCCGCGCTCCTCGTACAGCCGCAGCAGCGCGGCGGCGGCCGCCTCGGTCTCGCGCCCCGCGTCGAGCACGACCGGCGCGAGGTCGAGGTACACGCCGTCGAGCACCCGGCCGAGCTCCGCCACCGGGATCCCGTGCTCCCCGAGCACCAGCCACAGCGACGTGACCCCGTTCTCGAGGTCCGCGAGCACCTTCTCGCCGTCGGCCGCCGTGTGCTGCTGCCGTACGCCCCACCCGCCGAGCGTGCTGCCCTCGGGGCGCCCGCCCCGTACGAAGGGGGCGAAGCCGGGCAGCCCGGCGTCGGGCACCGGCTCGCTCGCGGTGTACAGCGGACGGGCCCTCAGCCCGTCCTCCAGCGGCGTGGACAGGGCGTCCTCCGCTGCGGCCCCCGAGACGTCCTTCCCCGCTCTGCGCAGCACGCCCTCGACCAGGCGTTGCCACTGCTCATGGGTCGCGTCCGGGAACTCGGCAGCCAGCGAGAGCGCGTCGTCAGGCAGGACTGTCATGCTCGGATGCTAGGACAGCGCGACAGCTGAGCAGCAGAGGCCACGGCTGTGACCTTGCCCTCGCCGGGAGTGACTTGATCTTCCGCCCCGCCGAAGCTACGCGCGGGTAACTACAGCGCCACGACCGTCGTCTCGGTCGCCTTGATGCTCGTCCAGACCTCCACCCCGTCCGCGAGGCCGAGGTCGGCCGCGGCCTGCGGGGTGATCTCCGCGACGACGTCGGGGCCGTCCGCCGAGGTGACGAGCACGCGCAGCCGGCTGCCGGTGCCGGTGAGCTCGCGGACGACGCCGGGCCGGACGTTGCGCGGGCTGCCGCCGGGCCGCTCCCGGTGCAGGGCGACGGCCTCGGGGGCGACGACGGCGAGGGCCGGGGTGCCGGCGGGCAGGCCGTCGGCGGTGTGGAGCAGCCCCCCGTCGTCGAGCCGCAGTCCGGTCTCCTCCGCCACGCCCGGCCACGCGTTGCGCCCGAGCATCCGCGCGACCCACGGCGACCGCGGATGGCGGGTGACCTCGGCGGGGGCCGCGTCCTGCACCGCGCGCCCGTCGTCGAGGACGAGGACGCGGTCGGCGAGCGAGACGGCCTCGACGGGGTCGTGCGTGACGAGCAGGCAGACCCCGCCGAAGCCGGCGAGGTGCGTCCGCAGGGTGTGCCGGACGTGCGCCCGGGTGGTCTGGTCGAGCGCGGCGAGCGGCTCGTCCAGGAGCAGCAGCCGGGGGCGCGCGGCCAGCGCGCGGGCGAGCGCGACCCGCTGGGCCTGGCCGCCGGACAGCTGCGCGGGCCGGCGGCCCGCGAGGTGGCCGACGCCCAGTCGGTCGAGCCACTCGCGCGCCTCCCGCCGCGCCTCGCCGCGCGGCACCCCGTGCGCGCGCAGCCCGTACGCGGTGTTCGCCAGCGCGGTCAGGTGCGGGAACAGCGCCCCGTCCTGCGGCACCCAGGCGACCCCGCGGCGGTGCGGCGGGAGAGCGGTCACGTCGAGGTCGCCCAGCCGCAGCGCGGCGTGCGACCGGGGGGTGAGGCCGAGCAGCGCCCGCAGCAGCGTCGTCTTGCCCGCCCCGTTCGGGCCGACGACGGCGACGGTGGTGCCCGCGTCGGCGCTGAGGGTGAGCTCGTCGAAGCCGGTGACGTCCGCGTGCAGCGGCCACCGCTCGGCCGGCGGGGCCGGGACGCCGACCGCCGCGGGCCGCGGACCGTCGTCCGGCTCCTCCACCCCGACCGCCGGCTCCGCGCGGGCGACCCGCGGCGTCCCCGTCCACCGCCCCCGCAGCGCGACCAGGACGACCATCGCGATCGCGAGCAGCAGCAGCGAGACCGAGGTGGCCGCCTCCGGACTGTCCTGGAGCAGCAGGTACACCTGCAGCGGCAGCGTCTGCGTGGTCCCCGGGAGGTTGCCGGCGAACGTGATCGTCGCCCCGAACTCGCCCAGCGCCCGCGCCCAGGTCAGCGCCGCGCCCGCGGCGAGACCGGGCGCGACCATCGGCAGCGTCACGGTGAGGAACACCCGCAGTGGCGACGCTCCGAGCGACGCCGCGGTCTCCTCGTACCGGGGCCGCAGCCCGCCGAGCGCGCCCTCCAGGCTGATGACCAGGAACGGCATCGCGACGAACGTCGCCGCGAGCACCGCGCCGGAGGTGTGGAACGGCAGCGTGAGCCCGAAGGTGTCCTCCAGCCACGGCCCGAGCAGCCCCCGCCGCCCGAACGCGAGCAGCAGCGCGACCCCGCCCACCGTCGGCGGCAGCACCATCGGCAGCAGCACGAGGGACCGTACGAACGCCTTCCCCGGGAACTCCACCCGCGCGAGCAACCACGCCAGCGGCACCCCGAGCACCACCGAGACCGCCAGCGCCCACCCCGACACGACCAGCGACAACGTCAACGCCTGCGTCGTCTCCGGACGCGTCAGATGCCCTCCGAGCTCCCCCCACGACGTCCGCGCGAGGATCCCGACCAGCGGCAGCAACAGGAACGCGACGGCGAGCAGCGCGGGAACGGTGAGCGCGAGCGGCGCGCGGGGCCCGGTGGTGCGGCGGTTGCGGAGACGGTTCATCGGGCTTCCCGGAGCTGGTCGGACGACTGCGCGGCCCTGGGGCGGGAGGCCGCGCACGGTGGGACGGCCCGCCCGCGGCCGGGCGGGCGTCCCGGGCGGGGGCGCGGGAGCCGTCCGCTCGGCTGCCTGCAGATTACGGCGGAGTGCCGGGGTGAGGTGGCAGGGCGGACCCGGCGGCCGGGGAACGCGGCGGCGGGGCGCGCCCGGCCGCCACGAGTGCCCGGTCGCGGGCGCGCGGTGCGTCGCATCCGCGGCCCTGTGCGCCCGGCCCGCACCCGGTCGCCGCCCCTGCGTCGCGCCGCGCCGACCGCTCCCTCCCTACGGCTGCTGGAAGCCCGCGTCGGTGAGGATCTTCTGGGCCTCGGGGGTGGAGAGCCACTTCACGAACGCGTCCGCCGCCTCGCTGTTCTCCGACGACTTCAGCGTCGCGGCCGGGTAGGAGGCGATCGCGTTCTGGTCGTCGGGGATGGCGACGGCCTCGACCTCGTCCGTCGCGGTGGCCGCGTCCGTCCTGTAGACGAGACCCGCGTCCGCCTCGCCCAGCTCGACCTTGCTGAGCACGGCCCGCACGTTCGGCTCCTGCGAGACGGGCTTCACGGTGATCTTCTGCGCGTCGAGGATCTGCTTGCTGTACCGCCCCACCGGCACCTCGGGCGCGGCGAGGACCACCTTCAGCTCCGGGTCCGCGAGGTCCTTGAGGTTCTCGACGCCCTCCGGGTTGCCCTTGCCGGTCGCGATGACCAGCCGGTTCCTCGCGATGACGGTCGGCGTGCCGGTCTCCCCGCCCAGCCCGTCCATCGTCCTGGTGTCCGCGGTGACCAGGGCGTCCGCCGGCGCCCCCTGCTTCACCTGCGCGGCCAGCTCCTGCGACCCGGCGAAGGAGAACGTCAGCTTCGTCCCCGGGTTCTCCGCCTCGTACGCGGCCCCGGCGGTCTTGAACACGTCGGTGAGCGACGACGCGGCGAGGACGGTCAGGTCCGCGTCCGGCGCACCCGACGCGGAGGCGGACGGCGACTCCGCCGCGTCGGACCCCCCGTCGTCACCCCCGCACGCGCTGAGCGGGAACAGCAGGCCGCCGGCGACGAGCGCGGCGGCGGTACGGCGGCGGACTGGACTGAGCGGCATGACGGGCCCTCCCTGGGCGCGAGCAGTTGACGGTGTGCCGCGCCGGGACGGCGACGCGCGAGGAGGCCGGTTCAGGTCCGGTCGATGTGCACGCTGGTCGACTTCACCCGCGCGGTGGCCTGCATCCCGACCTCCAGGCCGAGTTCCTCCACCGCCTCCCGGGTGAGCAGCGACACCAGCCGGTGCGGCCCCGCCTGGATCTCGACCTGCGCGGCGACGTCGCCGAGCTTCACGGCCGTGACGATCCCGGGGAACGCGTTGCGCGCCGAGGTGTACGGCTCCTCCGCCTCGGCCGCCGCCCCCTGCGCGACCTCGACCGAGAACGCCGCGAGGTCGCGGCCGTCGATCATCCGCCGCCCGCCCTCCTCGCGGTGCGTGGCGACCCGCCCGGCATCCGCCCAGCGGCGCGCGGTATCCGGACTGACGCCGAGCAGACGCGCGGCCTGACCGATGGTGTAGGACTGCATGTGCGACACCATAGGGTCCTTTACCTCGCATCTACAAGGTTTTGTACGATTCCCCATAGCAGATGCGAGTAGGCTGGAGAATCCTCCGACCGCCACGCAGTTGTCACCGGCGAGGCGTCACGCCCGGGCCTCTGCGGCTCGTAATCGAGGAGGGGCGGTCGACCCGCCCTCGCCACCGTCCCCTGACACGCCGGCGGCCCGGCGCACGACCGAGGGGTAGTGCGCCGGGCCGCCGTGGTGTCGCGCGGTCCTGCCGCGGTCGGCCGGGGGCCGTACCGCCGTGGGTCAGGCGGCCAGTGCCGGGCCTACCAGTTCCTCGAGGACGTCCTCCATCGTGACGAACCCGATGACCGTGCCCTTGTCACCGGTGACCGCGGCCAGGTGCGTGCCCGCGGCCCGCATCACGGTCATCGCGTCGTCGAGCGGCGTGTCGATCGCGACCCGGACGACGCGGTGCAGCGCGCCGGGGTGGAACGGCGCGGAGCGGTCCGCGACGCCGAGCGCGTCCTTGATGTGCAGGTAGCCGAGGATCTCCCCGCCCGCACCGGTGACCGGCAGCCGCGAGAACCCGGAGGCCGCCGCGGCCTTCTCCAACTGCCGCGCGGTGGTGGACGCGTCGACCGTGACCATCCGCCCGCGCGGCACCATGACCTCGCCGACCGGCCGCGTCCCGAGCTCCAGCGCGTCCCGCAGCCGCTCGCCGTCGGCCGGGTCGAGCAGCCCCGCCTCGCTGGAGTCCTCGACGAGCCGGGCGAGCTCGTCGTCGGTGAAGACCGCCGCGACCTCGTCCTTCGGCTCGACCCGCAGCAGGCGGAGCAGCGTGTTGGCGAACGCGTTGATCCCGAAGATGACCGGGCGCAGCGCCCGGGTCAGCGCGACCAGCGGCGGGCCGAGGAGCAGCGCGGTCGGCGCCGGGGCGGCGAGCGCGATGTTCTTGGGGATCATCTCGCCGATCAGCATGTGCAGGTACGTGGCCGCCGACAGGGCGATCACGAACGCGATCGGGTGGACGAGCCCGTCCGGCACCCCGATCGCCGCGAACGGCGGCTCCAGGAGGTGCGCGATCGCCGGCTCGGCGACCGCGCCGAGCACCAGCGAGGAGATGGTGATCCCGAGCTGCGCGGTCGCCATCACCGCGGAGAGGTGCTCCAGACCCCACAGCGTGTTCTTCGCCCGCCGGTCGCCCTTGAGCGCCGCGGGCTCGATCTGGCTGCGCCGCGCGGAGATCAGCGCGAACTCCGCGCCGACGAAGAACGCGTTGGTGAGCAGGGTCAGCGCTCCGATCAGCAACTGCACGGTGGTCATCGGGCGCTCTCCTGGGCGAGGGTCTTGTCGTGGGTGACGGGGGCGGCCCCGATGACGGTTCTCAGGGACAGCGGTTCGGCCGCGGGCCCGGTGACCCGCACGCGGTCCGCGCGGTGGTGCGCGACGTGCAGGACGGCGAACTGCCAGCCGTCCACGTCGAGCCGGTCCCCGGGGGCGGGGATGCGGGCGAGCCGGGTGGCGAGCAGGCCGGCGAGGGTCTCGTAGGGGCCCTCGGGCGCCTCGAAGCCGATCTCCGCCAGCTGGTCGAGCCGGACGCCGCCCTCGGCCTCCCACACCGCGCGGCCGTCGGGGGACGGCTCGGCGGCGGCGAGGTCGGGGACCTCCCCCTTGTCGTACTCGTCGTGGACCTCGCCCACGACCTCCTCCACGATGTCCTCCAGGGTCGCGACCCCGGCCGTGCCGCCGTACTCGTCGACGATCACGGCCATCGCGCGGTGCTCGCGCAGCCGGCCGAGGAGCCGGTCGACGGTCAGCGAGTCGGGGACGAGCAGCGGCTCGGTGGCGATCTCGGTGACGGGCGTGCGGTGGCGCACCGCCTCGTCGAGGGCGAGCACGTCGCGGATGTGGACGGTGCCGATCACCGCGTCGAGGCTGTCGCGGTAGACCGGGAAGCGGGAGAGGCCGGTGGCCAGCGTCAGGTTCGCCGCGTCGGCGGCGGTGGCCTGCGCGTCCAGCGCCTTGACGTCGACCCGCGGGGTCATCACGTTCTGCGCGGTCAGCTCGCCCAGGTGCAGGGTGCGGACGAACAGCTCGGCGGAGTCCTGCTCGATCGCGCCCTCGCGGGCGGAGTGCTGGACCAGCGCGACCAGCTCGTCGGGGGTGCGGGCCGAGGCCAGCTCCTCCTGCGGCTCCAGGCCGAAGCGGCGCACGGCGCGGTTGGCGGTGTTGTTCAGGTGCCGGATCAGCGGGGCGAAGGCGGCGGTGAAGCCGCGCTGCGGTCCGGCGACGACCTTCGCGACCGCGAGCGGCCGGGAGATCGCCCAGTTCTTCGGGACCAGCTCGCCGACGACCATCAGGACGACGGTGGAGAGCGCGACGCCGAGCACGGCGGCGACACCCGTCACCGCGCCGTCGGACAGGCCCGTGGCGCTCAGCGGCCCGCGCAGCAGCGCGGAGATCGACGGCTCGGCCAGCATGCCGATCACCAGGGAGGTGACGGTGATGCCCAGCTGGGCGCCGGAGAGCTGGAACGTCAGCCGCTTGACGGCGGCGAGGGCGCCGGCGGCGCCGCGCTCACCGGCCTCGGCGGCCTTGACGACGTCCGCGCGTTCCAGCGTGGTGAGGGAGAACTCGGCGGCGACGAACACCGCGCAGGCCAGCGTCAGGCCCAGGGCGAGGAGCAGGAGCAGCACTTCGGTCACCGTGCCACCTCCTGTCCCTGGCGCGCGGGGCGCGGGCGGACGGCGGCACGGCTCGTACTGGGAGGCTCACCCATGACGGGTCGCTCACTCCTTCTCAGGCTGTCGTCCGGCGGGGACGCGCGGACGGGAAAGGACAGTGTCACACGGGGAAAGGTAAAGAGATAGTAAACGAGCCGGTGCGAAATCGGCGGTCGTGGTCCGGTCGTGCGCCCGCGCGGGTGAACAGGTGTGCCCCGGGGGCAGGGGGGCACCCGTCGGTCACAACCTGACCCAAGGGGGCCGATGTGGAAGTCAACGGCATCATCAGCGCGATCCTGATCGGCATCGTCATCGGCATCCTGGGGCGCCTGCTCCTGCCGGGCCGGCAGCGGATCGGCATCCTGTGGACCATCCTGGTCGGCATCGCGGCCGCCCTGCTCGGCTCGGCGATCGCCGCGGCCTTCGGCGTCGACGAGACCGACGGCCCCGACTGGATCGAGTGGCTGATCCAGCTGGCCCTCGCCGCCGTCGGGGTCGGCATCCTCGACCGGGCCAAGTCCGGCCGCCGCCGCTGACCCGGCCGCCTCCGGCACGGGCATCCTCCGGGAAGCCCTCCGCGGGAGGCGGAGGACGACGTCACGGCGCCGCGTCGCCGCGCCGTGACGTCTCCTTCAGCAGCTCCTCCAGATCCTTCAGCCGGTCCAGCCCCTGCACCGCCCGCGCCATCCGGTGGTTGCCCGCCAGCGCGGTCCGGTGCCGGTGCAGGAAGGCCCAGTACCCGGCGGTGTACGGGCAGGCCCGCTCGCCCGTCCGCTCGGTCGGCCGGTACGCGCACGGCCCGCACAGGTCGCTCATCCTGTTGATGTACGCCCCGCCCGACGTGTACGGCTTGGTCGTCATCCGGCCGCCGTCCGCGTACTGCGACATGCCGACGACGTTCGGCAGCATCACCCAGTCGTAGCCGTCGACGAAGCACCGGTGGAACCAGTCGGTCACCGCCGCCGGGTCCCAGCCGTCCTGCAGCGCCCGGCTGCCGAGCACCATCAGGCGCGGGATGTGGTGCGTCCATCCGGTGTCGCGCACCTGGGCGAGGACGGTGGACAGGCAGTTCGCGGTCACCGCGTCGGCGTCCAGCTCCAGGAACCACTCCGGCAGGGGGGTGGTGTGCTTCAGCGCGTTGCGCTCGCGGTAGTCCTCGCCAAAGTGCCAGTAGAGGTGCCAGACGTACTCGCGCCAACCGGCGATCTGCCGGACGAAGCCCTCGACGCTGTTCAGCGGCGCGTCGCCGTCCCGCCACGCCTTCTCCGCGCGCTCCACGCACTCCAGCGGGTCGAGCAGGCCGAGGTTGAGCGACGCGGACAGCAGGCTGTGGCTCATCACCGGGTCCGCGGCGAGCATCGCGTCCTCGTACGGGCCGAAGTCCGTCAGCCGGTACTCGACGAACCGGCGCAGCGCGGCGAGCGCCTGGCGTCGGGTGGCGGGGAACCGCCGGGGGCCGTCGCGGCCGACGAACGAGACGTCGCCGTCCTTCTCCCACCGGTCGAGGTCGCGGCGGACCTCCTCGTCGATCTCGTCCTCGCGCGGCTCCCACGGGCCCTCGACGTCGAGCCGCTCCCTGCCGCGCGGCGGGGGTTCGCGGTTGTCGTGGTCCAGGTTCCAGGTGCCGCCGGCCGGGTTCTCCCCGTCCATCAGCAGGTCGTGGCCCGTCCGCACCCAGCGGTAGAAGTTCTCCATCCGCAGGGTCGGCTTCTCCGTACGCCCCGCCCACGCCGCGAAGTCCTTCCGCGGCACCAGGAAGCCCTTCGCCGGGAGCACCTCCACCCCGTCCAGCGACCGCACGAACTCCAGCGCGGGCCGCGAGGTGGGGTGGCACACGGTCAGCTCCCGCCGCTTGCCGAGCGCCTTCTCCAACCCCTCCCGATACGTCTCCGCCCGCACGTACGTCACCCGATCACCCAGCTCCGCCGCCCGGTGCCGCATCGCCGACAGCACCAGATGCGCCTTCGCCCGGTGGAACCGCCGCCGCCTGAACACCGACCGCGCCTCCACCATCACCACCGGCGCCTGGACGTCCGGCCCCCCGTGCCGCGGATCGACGAAGTGCGGACCGAGCTGGTCCCCGAACAGCCAGTGCGGGCGGGATGTCATGGTGGCTGCCTCTCGCCGTGGAACCGGTCCGTGGCGATGCTGCCAGCCCGGCACGCGCCCCGCATGCCGACGCTCCGGGCAAGAGAATCCAACCCGGCCGGTGTGTGAGGCCACCGGGCGGAGCCGCGAGCCGGTGCGTGCCGAGCCGTAAAAACTCTCAGCCCGGCCGGCGTTTGAGGCCGCGCGGGCGCAGCCCGTGCATCCGCGGCGCAGCCGCGAACCCCGTTGCCGCCGCCCAAGGCCCCCGCGTGCCCCGCCCGCCGAGACCGCAGGTCGCACGTACCATTCCGCGGGCGGGCCCCACCCCGTTCATCCGTCCCGCCGCATGCGCAGCCCCCCGCATCCGCGACCCCCCGACGACCGGAACCCGTACCGTGACCCCACCGCCGTCCCCGCCCCCCACCGGATCGAAGCCGGGAGAGTTCGAACAGCAGGCGCTGTTCGGCTGGGAGGAGACCGCCGCACCCCCACCCCGCGGCGGGTTCCGCGACAGCGCACAGGCCCGGCGCATGCTGGACGTCCGCGAGGTCTACGCGCAGCCGGAAGCCCTGGAATCCCCCCGCGGGCAGCAGATCCTCGCCCGCCTTCCCGGCGTGCCCGTGACGGAGGTCCCGGGCCACTGGAACATCCCGTCCCTGCACGGCAACGACGGCAACATCAACCGCTGGGCCCGCATCAAGACCGAGACCCTCGTCCTCGGTGTGAAACGCACCCTCGCCACCCGCTTCAACGGCCGCTCCGCCGACTGGATCGCCCCCGGCGCCTCCAACGGCTGCGCGATGGCCTGCGCGTACTGCTACGTCCCGCGCCGCAAGGGCTTCGCGAACCCGATCACATTGTTCACGAACATCGACCAGATCGCCGCCCACCTGCGCCGCCACGTCCGCGAGCAGGGCCCGAAGACGGAGCCCAACCAGTGCGACCCCGAGGCCTGGGTCTACGACATCGGCGAGAACGGCGACTGCTCGGTGGACGCGCTGGTCTGCGACAACACCGCCGACCTGATCGCCCTCTTCCGCGAACTCCCGACCGCCAAGGCCTCGTTCGCGACGAAGTTCGTCAACCCCGACCTCCTGGAGCTCGATCCGCGGGGCCGCACCCGCATCCGCTTCTCGGTGATGCCCCCCGCCGACTCCCGGCTCCTCGACATCCGCACGACGCCGGTCCCCGAACGCATCGCCGCCGCGGCCGACTTCCTCGACGCCGGCTACGAGGTCCACTTCAACCTCTCCCCGGTCGTGCTCCGCCCCGGCTGGGAGCGCGACTGGGCCGATCTCCTGCGCCACCTCGACGACGTGCTCCCCGCCCGGGTCAAGGCGCAGGCCGCCGCCGAGGTCATCATGCTGACGCACAACAAGGAGCTGCACGAGGTCAACCTCGGCTGGCACCCGCGCGCCGAGGACGTGCTGTGGCACCCCGCCGCCCAGGAGACCAAGCGCTCGGAGAACGGCGCGCTCAACGTCCGCTACGCACGCGGGATCAAGCGCGACGCGCTCGACCGCCTGCACGCCCTGATCGAGGCCAACGCCCCATGGCTGCGCGTCCGTTACGCGTTCTGACGGACTGTCAGGCGAGTCCCGCCAGCCCGTCCCGGTGCCGCGCCCCGCTCTCCGCGGCGATCTCGTCGAGCGTCTGCGCGTCCCGCACGACGGTGAGCCGCACCCCGCCGTCCGCCCCGACGGCGAACCCGTGCACCCCCACCCGCGGCAGGCTGTTGTACGCCCACGGCGTCGAGAAGTAGTACGCGCCCGTGTCGTACAGGACGACGTGGTCGCCCTCGTCGAGCAGCGGCAGCTCGCGGTCCTCCGCGACGACGTCCCCGGCGAAGCAGCACGGCCCGGCCACGTCCTGCGCGACCTGCGGCCCGTCCTTCGGCCGCCCGGCCGCGTCGAACGCGCCGACCCGCAGCGGCCAGGAGCCGGGCATCAGGACGGTACGGGTCGCGGTCTGGGCGCCCGCGTGGGTGACCGCGATCCGGCGGCCGCCGGCCTCCTTCGCGTACTCCACGCGCGCCGCGATGAAGCCGTTCTTCGCGAGGATCGAGCGGCCGAACTCGGTGACCAGGCCGTAGCGCCCGTCGAACAGACCGGGCGCGGCCGCCCGCAGCGCGGCGGTGTAGTCGCGGAACGTGGGGCGCGTCTCGTCGTCGGAGAAGTTGACGGGCAGTCCGCCGCCGATGTCCAGGCTGGTGACCTGCTGTCGGCCGGCCGCCGCGTTGATCTCCTCGGCCAGCCGGTACGTCTCCGCGATGCCCTCCGCGATCAGCTCCAGCGGGCAGCCCTGCGAGCCGACGTGGGCGTGCAGCCGGGTCAGCCAGGGCCGCCGCACGAACGCCTCGACGACCCGCTCCCGGCTCCCGGGGTCGCGCAGCGCGACGCCGAACTTCGAGGTGGGGGTGGCCGTGCTCATCGCCCCGATCGCCCCGCCGCCGACCTGCGGGTTCACCCGCAGGCCGACCACGGACGCGCAGCCCTCGGGCCGCAGCGCGTCGATCCGGTCCAGCTCGGCGAGGTTGTCCGCGTTGAGCGCGATGCCCAGGTCCAGGGCCTCGGCGATCTCGTCCCAGGTCTTCGCGGGGGAGTCGAGCACGATCCGCCCGGGCGCGAAGCCGGCCTCCCGCGCCAGCCGCAGCTCGCCCGGGCTCGCCACCTCGCACCCCATGCCGAGCCCGGCAAGGAGCCGCAGCACCGGCACCAGGGACGACGCCTTCGCCGCGAAGGTGTGCAGCACGTCCGGCACCCCGTCGAAGGCGGCGTGCAGCTCGCCGACCGAGCGGCGGACCCCCTCGACGTCCACGAACCCGGCGACGGGCAGCCCGCCGTCCAGCAGCCCGTCCTCGATCGCCCGCCGCAGCACGGCGCCCACCCGCTCGGCGGTGCGGGGTGCGACGGACGGGGTGCGCGGGTCGACGTGCCGCAGCACGTCAGGGGTGGCGGTCACGGGCCTGCCTTCGGGTCGGGTGCGGACGAGCGGGATGCTGGCTCACCGTCAAGCCTCCGCCGGGCGCGGCGTCGGGGTCACCGTGCCCCACGACAAAAGACGGCCCGCTTTTCGTCCCCGCCGCCAAACCCCGACCCGGCGGGCGCTCTCACGGCTCCCCGGCACCCGGCCCCGTCGAGCCCGCCAGGCGCACCGCGAGTCCGGCCACGAGGCGGGTGTCCGGGTCGTCGAGGTCGATGCCGAAGCGCTCGCGGACCCGGCGGAGGCGGTAGCGGAGGGTGTTGGGGTGCAGGACGAGGCGGCGGGCCGCGCGGGTGACGTCGCCGGCCGCGTCGAGGTAGGCGCCGACCGACCGTGCGAGGTCGCCGCCGGACTCGCGGTCGGCGGCCAGGAGCGCGTCGAGCGGGCCGCCGTGGCGCTCCCAGAGCGGGCCGACGGCGTCGAGGACGCGGAGTACGTCGACGGCGTGCCCGAGGTCGCCCGGCCCCGCGTGCCGCAGGGGCGGCCGCCCGTCGTCGCCGCCCCGCGCCTCCCGCTCGCGCAGGGCCCGGACGACCAGCAGCGCCTCGCCGTAGGAGTCGGCCGCGCCCGGCGCCGGGGGACCCGCCCCGACCCGGACCGCCGGCGCGTCCGCGGTCCCCGCGGCGAGCGCGGCGAGCCGGCGCGCGAGCGCCGCCGCGTCCCGCCCGTCGTCGTCTTCGGGCACGGGGACCAGGACCGTCAGCCGGTGCTCCTCGCGCAGCACGCGGACGGTGGCGCGATGGGCCGCCGCCTGCAGCGCGAGCGCCTCCAGGACGCGGTCCGCGGCGCCTTCGCGCCCGCCCTCCGCCGCGCTCTCGGCGACGACGACGGCGATCCGCCCGTCGGGCGCGAGCCCGAGCGACCACAGGTGCGCGCGGGTGTCGCCGACACCGTCCCGCAGGCTCCGCACGGCGTGGTCCCGCCGCGCCTGCCCCGCGCTCGCCCGCAGCCGGTGCTCCAGGAGGTACGGCACGGCCGTCTCCGCGGCCCGCCGCAGCACGTCCGCCGCGTCGGGGGAGAGGCGCCGGCCGTCCGCCGCCGCCCAGATCGAACCGAGCACCTCCCCGCCGCTGCGGACGGCGACGACCAGCCGCTCCGGTCCGTCGCCCGCGGCGGGGCGGTGGATCACGTCCCGGGACGTCCACAGCGCCCGCAGCAGCCCGCTGTCGCGCAGCTCCGCGACCCGCCACTCGGGCACCCGCCCGCCCAGGATCGTCGACTGCCGCAGCCCGTCCGCGTCCGCCGTCGTCGCCGAGTGGGCGAGGACCCGGAAGCGGGTGTCCTCCACGGTGATCGACGCCCCGCACTGCCGCGCCACCACCGACGCGAGCGAGGCGAGGTCGCCGCCGGCCCGCCCGCCCCGCCCGTCGCCCGCGCCCGCCGCGTCGAACGCGAGCGCCGCCCGGACCAGCGCGACGACGTCGTCCCAGGCCGCCCATCCGGCGCGCCCCAGCAGCGCGATCCCGCCCTCGCGGGCCGCCTCGCGCACCGCCGCGGGCGGCTCGCCGTGGCCGTCGCCGTCGCCGTCGCCTTCGCCTTCGCCTTCGCGGAGCACCACCGCGACCGCCCCGCGCCGCGCGGCCTCCCTTACGGCCCGCTCCTCGTCCGCGCGCGGCCCCGTGGCGAGCACCACGCGGCCCGCGTACGACCGCGCGGGGTCCTCGTCGCCGATGACCACCCCGCGCACGGCGGCGTCCGGCCCGGCGGGCGCGAGCACGAGCCGCAGGACGCCGTCCTCGTCGAACGCAAGGAGCCGCCGCAGGCCGACACCGGTCGGATCGGGGGATGCACGCATGTCCCGAGCCTACGGAGCCGGTGGCGCGACGGGCGCGGGCGGTGGACCCCGGCCGGCGGGGTCAGGGTCGCGGCCCCTCCGAACTCGCCCGTGTCGCTGATGGGCCGAACGGGTGAGGCGCGGGACAATCGCCGGATGCAGATGAACAGCCGCTACGGACACGACGCCACCGACGAACAGTGGGAAGGGCTCGCCCAGGTCGTGCCGCTGCGCAGCCGCGACGAGTGGCCGTCCTGGCCGGGCCACCCCACGATGCCCGCGGACGGTCCCGGACCCGAGGAGGCGTACGAGGAGAAGCGGCAGTTCGTCGTCGTGCGCGCGCAGGTCTTCGCCGACGCGCGCGAGGTCGCCCAGTACCTCATGGCCGGCGTCCCGGTCCTGCTCGACCTCACCGGCGCCGAGGGCGACATCGGGCGGCGCATCCTCGACTTCAGCAGCGGCGTCGTCTTCGGCCACGGCAGCGGGATGCACCGCGTCGACCGCAACGTCTTCCTGCTCTCCCCGGCGGGCACGCAGGTGCAGGGCGTCGAGGCGGAGCAGCTGCCCTGACGGTGCTACACCTGGCCGCATGACCGAACCCGACGTCCGTGCGCTCCAGCGCCGACTGGCCGAATTCGCCGCCGCCCGCGACTGGCAGCCCTTCCACACGCCCAAGAACCTCGCCGCGGCGCTCAGTGTGGAGGCGGCCGAACTCCTCGAGATCTTCCAGTGGTCGACCCCCGAGCAGGCCGCGCGCGTCATGGACGAGCCGGGGTCCGCGGCCCGGGTCACGGACGAGGTCGCCGACGTGCTCGCCTACCTCCTGCAGTTCTGCGAGGTCCTCGGCATCGACGTGCTCGCCGCGCTCGCGGCCAAGATCGAGCGGAACGAGTCCCGCTTCCCGATCGGCGACGCTTCACGCGGTGGTCACTCTTCGGAGTGATCGAGTTGTTCACAAGTGAATTCGTGTCCAGAGAATTCCGCTTTCCTCTGGCTTTTCCGGGCCGACGCGCTCACTCTAGGTAGTGGGCAAGGGAGTTGCGAGAAGGCGCGGGACCGGACGGGGGGCGGTACATGGACGCGGTACGGCTGATCGGGGCGAGCCGGCGTGCGCTGGCGCAGTGCAGCGAGGCGGCGGACGTCATGGCGGAGGCCTGCCGGGCGCAGGCCCTCGCCCAGGCCGTCGGCGGCTACCTCGCCGCCACCGGCCCGCCCGCACTCCGCGGCGAGGCGGAGAGCCTCGCGGAGGTCAGCAGCCGGGGCATCGGCCCACCCGACGCCCCCGGCCACGCCGCCCGCCTCACCACGGTCGGCGACCTCCGCACCACCCTCCTCGCCCTCTCCGCGCTCCTCGGCGAGGTCGCCACCGCGCTGGTCGGCGTCGTCTGCGACGCGGACGACCACGGCCTGTACTGGCGCTGCGTCGAGTCCATGGACGCGGCCGACGAATCCGCGGACCGCGTCCACGAACTGCTCCGCCGCGTCGAACTCGGCGAACCAGGCCTGCCGCGCGCTGCGGGCCACGTATGACCGGCAGCAATCGTCGGCCCGTCCGGCGATCGAGACCGCCGGACGAAGGCCCCGTCAGCTCGCACGCACCCGCGCCGGAAGGGGGTGCAGGATGGTGCCATGGACCTCCGGATCTTCACCGAGCCCCAGCAGGGCGCCACGTACGACACGCTCCTCACCGTCGCCAAAGCCACCGAGACCCTCGGCTTCGACGCCTTCTTCCGCTCCGACCACTACCTCAAGATGGGCGACGCGACCGGCCTGCCCGGCCCGACCGACGCCTGGATCACCCTCGCCGGCCTCGCCCGCGAGACCCAGCGCATCCGCCTCGGCACCCTGATGACCGCCGCCACCTTCCGCCTCCCCGGACCGCTCGCCATCCAGGTCGCCCAGGTCGACCAGATGTCCGGCGGCCGCGTCGAACTCGGCCTCGGCGCGGGCTGGTACGAGGACGAGCACACCGCGTACGGCATCCCCTTCCCGAAGGAGAAGTTCGCGCGCCTGGAGGAGCAGCTCGCGATCGTCACCGGCCTGTGGGCCACCGACCCCGGCAAGACGTTCACCCACACCGGCGCCCACTACCGGCTGACCGACTCGCCCGCCCTCCCCAAGCCCGCCCAGCCGAGGCCCCCGATCCTCATCGGCGGCCACGGCGCGACCCGCACCCCCCGCCTCGCCGCGCAGTACGCGGACGAGTTCAACGCGCCGTTCGTCTCGGTCGCCGACACCGAGACCCTGTTCGGCCGTGTCCGCGCCGCCGCGGAGAAGGCCGGCCGCCGGGCCGACGACCTCGTCTACTCCAACGCCCTCGTCGCCTGCGTCGGCCGCGACGACGCCGAGGTCGCCCGCCGCGCCGCCGCGATCGGCCGGGACGTCGAAGAGCTCAAGGAGAACGGCCTCGCGGGCACCCCCGCCGAGGTCGTCGAGAAGCTCGGCCGCTACGGCGCCGTCGGCTCGACCCGCGTCTACCTCCAGATCCTCGACCTCGACGACCTGGACCACCTGGAGCTGATCTCCGCCGAGGTCATGCGCCAACTGCCCTGACACCCCACCGCCCCGAACCCGCGGCCGAAGCGGGCGGCGCGAACCCCGCGCTGCCCGCCCGCCACGCCGCCCGCCCGCCGCGCCCGCCCGGCCGCCGCCCGCCACGCCGCCCGCCCGCCACGCCGCACTCGCCCGCTCACCGCGCCGACCCGTTGCGCCGGCCCCTTGGGCATTCCGCGCTCGCCCGCCCACTTTCCGCGTCGCGCCGCGCCCGCCCACTGCGCCGCCCATCCGGCCGCTTGCCGCGCCGACCCGTTGCGCCGCCCCCTGGGTATTCCGCGCTCGCCCGCCCACGTTCCGCGCCGCGCCCGCCCACTGCGCCGCCCATCCGGCCGCTTGCCGCGCCGACCCGTTGCGCCGGCCCCGGCATTCCGCGCTGGCCCGCCCACGTTCCGCGTCGCGCCGCGCCCGCCCACTGCGCCGCCCATCCGGCCGCTTGCCGCGCCGACCCGTTGCGCCGCCCCCTGGGTATTCCGCGCTCGCCCGCCCACGTTCCGCGCCGCGCCCACCCGTTGCGCCGCCCATCCGGCCGCTTGCCGCGCCGACCCGTTGCGCCAGCCCCCGGCATTCCGCGCTGGCGCGACCGCCGCGCCCACCCCCCTCGCGCCGTGATGCGCACCCCCCGCCTCCCCGGGGAAGGATGACCGCATGGGATTCCACGTCGACTCCGAGGCCGGCCGCCTGCGCCGCGTCATCCTGCACCGCCCCGACCTCGAACTGAAGCGGCTCACGCCCGGCAACAAGGACGAGCTGCTCTTCGACGACGTCCTGTGGGTGCGCCGGGCGCGGCAGGAGCACGACGGCTTCGCGGACGTGCTGCGCGACCGCGGCGTCGAGGTGCACCTCTTCGGCGACCTGCTGAGCGAGACCCTCCGCGTCCCCGCGGCCAAGCGCCTCGTCCTGGACCGGGTCTTCGACGAGAAGGCCTACGGCCCGCTCGCCACCGACCACCTGCGCGCCGCCTTCGAGGAGTTGGACACCGGCGAGCTGGCCCAGGCGCTGATCGGCGGCATGACCAAGCGCGAGTTCCTCCAGCGGTACCCCGAGCCCGCCTCCGTCCGCTTCCACGTGATGGCCCCGGACGACTTCCTGCTCGGCCCGCTCCCCAACCACCTCTTCACCCGCGACACCTCCGCGTGGATCTACGACGGGGTCGCCATCAACGCCATGCGCTGGCCGGCCCGGCAGCGCGAGACCGTCCACTTCGAGGCCATCTACGCCCACCACCCGCTCTTCGCCGACCCGTCGCGGCCCTTCCACGTCTGGTCCGAGGGGCAGGCCGCCTACCCCTCCACCATCGAGGGCGGCGACGTCCTCGTCATCGGCAACGGGGCGGTCCTCGTCGGGATGAGCGAGCGGACCACCCCGCAGGCCGTCGAGATGCTCGCCCACAAGCTCTTCGCGGCCGGCTCCGCGACCACCATCGTCGCCCTCGACATGCCCAAGCGCCGGGCGCTGATGCACCTGGACACCGCCATGACGATGGTCGACGGCGACACCTTCACCCAGTACGCCGGCCTCGGCATGCTGCCGTCGTACACGATCGAGCCCGGCACCGGGGACCGCGACCTGAAGGTCACCGACCACGCCCCGGAGCACATGCACCGGGCCATCGCCGCCGCGCTCGCCCTCGACCGGATCCGCGTCCTGACCGCCACCCAGGACGTGCACGCGGCGCAGCGCGAGCAGTGGGACGACGGCTGCAACGTGCTGGCCGTCGAGCCGGGCGTCGTGGTCGCCTACGAGCGGAACGTCACCACCAACACCTACCTGCGCAAGCAGGGCATCGAGGTCATCGAGATCCCCGGCAGCGAGCTGGGCCGGGGCCGGGGCGGCCCGCGCTGCATGAGCTGCCCGGTGGAGCGCGACCCGGCCTGAGCGACCGTGTCCCCCGGTCGGGTGGCCCGACCCAGGGGCGCATGGCAATGCGGAACTTTGCATATCGATGCGGCCGCTCGTATAGTATGCGGCTTCCGACCACGGGCCCGACCACCCGTCCGACCACCCTCGCAGACCCAGGAGCCGCACCCATGCCCAAGGCCCCCGACCTCGCAGGCCGCCACTTCGTCAAGGAGCTGGACCTCACGGCGGAGGAGTTCCGCGGCCTCGTGGACCTGGCGGCGGAGCTCAAGGCGGCGAAGCGGGCGGGCACCGAGGAGCAGACCCTCAAGGGCCGGAACATCGCCCTGATCTTCGAGAAGACCTCCACCCGCACCCGCTGCGCCTTCGAGGTCGCCGCCGCCGACCAGGGCGCGTCCACCACCTACCTGGACCCGTCCGGCTCCCAGATCGGGCACAAGGAGTCCGCCAAGGACACCGCCCGCGTCCTCGGCCGGATGTTCGACGCGATCGAGTACCGGGGCGACGCGCAGGAGACCGTCGAGACCCTCGCCGCGCACGCCGGCGTGCCCGTCTACAACGGCCTCACCGACGACTGGCACCCCACCCAGATGCTCGCCGACGTGCTCACCATGACCGAGCACTGCGCGAAGCCGCTCGGCGGGATCGCGTTCGCCTACCTCGGCGACGCGCGGTTCAACATGGGCAACTCCTACCTGGTCACCGCCGCCCTGCTCGGCATGGACGTCCGGATCGTCGCCCCCCGCGCCTACTGGCCCGCGGAGGAGGTCGTCGCCACCGCCCGCGGTCTCGCCGAGGCCTCGGGCGCGCGGATCACGCTCACCGAGGAGGTGGCCGACGGCGTGCGCGGCGCGGACTTCGTCGTCACCGACGTGTGGGTCTCCATGGGCGAGCCCAAGGAGGTCTGGGCCGAGCGCATCGCCGCGCTCGCCCCCTACGCCGTCACCTCGGCCGTCATGGCGGCGACCGGGAACCCCGACGTGAAGTTCCTGCACTGCCTGCCCGCCTTCCACGACCTCGGCACGAAGGTGGGCCGCGAGATCCACGCCGCCCACGGCCTGACCGAGCTCGAGGTCACCGACGAGGTCTTCGAGTCGCCCGCCTCCGTCGTCTTCGACCAGGCCGAGAATCGGCTGCACACGATCAAGGCGGTTATGGTGGCCACGCTCGCCCGGCCGTGAACACGGCCCTGAGCCCGGCCGTGCGCAGGCCCGCCCCGTAGGAGCGGTCGCGCGCCGTCCGCCCGATCGCCCCAGCACCCGAACCAGCACACACTGGCGGGATCCGGACCACCACCCCCGGTCCCCTCCCGCCCGCGGCCCGACCCGAGCGCCGCGCCCGCACCACCAGAGATGAGAACCACCCCCATGCCCCCCACCGGCCTGCGCGTCAAGTCCCCCGAGAAGCTCATCGCGGAATCGGGGGCCGACCTCGAAGGGCACGGCCTCCGGCGGACCATGGGCCTGTTCCAGCTGGTCTGCTTCGGCGTCGGCGCGATCGTCGGCACCGGTATCTTCGTCGGCCTCTCCGACTCGGTCGCCGAAGCCGGCCCCGCCGTCGTGATCTCGTTCCTCCTGGCCGCGCTGACCTGCGTCTTCACCGCCTTCTCGTTCGCCGAACTGGGCGGCGCGATCCCGGTCTCCGGCTCGTCGTACTCCTTCGCCTACGCGACGCTCGGCGAGCGCAGCGCGTTCCTCGTCGGCTGGTGCCTGCTCCTGGAGTACGGCGTCTCCGTCTCCGCGGTCGCCGTCGGCTGGGGGCAGTACCTCAACAGCCTGCTGAACAGCGTGTTCGGGTTCGAGCTGCCCGCCGCGCTCTCGCACGCGCCCGGCGACGGGGGAGTGGTCAACCTGCCCGCCGTCGTGGTCATCCTGCTCGCCGCCACCCTGCTGGTGCGGGGCATCCGCGAGTCCGCGCGGGCCACCGCCGTGATGGCGGTCGTCAAGATCGCCGTCCTGGCCCTGTTCTGCGCGTTGGCGTTCTCCGCGTTCGAGTCCGGCAACCTCGACGGCTTCGCGGCCGCCGGATTCGCCGGAATCACCTCCGGCGCCTCGGTCGCCTTCTTCTCCTTCATCGGCTTCGACGCGATCACCACCGCCGGCGAGGAGGTCGAGAACCCGCGCCGGAACATCCCGCTCGCGATCATGATCTGCATGGGTGTGGTGGCGCTGCTCTACTGCACGGTCGCCCTCGCGGCCATCGGCGCGGTCGGATCCGACCAGGTGGCGCAGCAGGAGGCGGCCCTCGCCGTCGTCGTCGACGACGTCACGCACTCCACCGCCGGCGGCACCGTCATCGCCTTCGGCGCGGTCGTCGCCATCGCGTCCGTGGTGCTCGCGGTGATGTACGGGCAGACCCGCATCCTGATGTCGATGTCCCGCGACGGGCTCGTCCCCCAGGTCTTCGAGCGCGTGGACCCCAGGACGTCCACGCCGGTCGCCAACACCTGGATCGTCGCCTGCGTCTTCGCCGTGCCCGCCGCGTTCTCGACGCTCGACGTCGTCCTCGACCTCACCACCATCGGCACCCTCGGCGCCATGGTCGCGGTCAACCTCGCCGTGCTCCGGCTCCGGGCCACCCACCCCGACCTGGAGCGCAGCTTCCGCGTCCCGCTCCTGCCGGTCACCCCGCTGCTCGGCATCGCGATGTGCGTCTACCTGATGTACGGCACGGGCCCGGGGACCTGGCTGCAGTTCGCGGTCTTCCTCGCCGCCGGGGCGCTGGTCTACCAGTTCTACGGCCGCCGGAACTCCCGCCTCACCTCCTGAGCGGCCGGGGAGCGCCTACAGCGTGAACCACACCGCCTTGCCCTGCGCGGTCGGGCGGTGGCCGCACGCCGTGCTGAGCGTGCGGATGAGCAGCAGTCCCCGGCCGTCCTCGGCCAGCGCGAACGGGTCCGGTTCCGGCACCGGGCCGGCCAGGTCGGCGGGCGGCTGCGGGTCGTCGTCGTGCACCTCGAACTGCCAGCCGTTCGGCAGCAGCTCGATGACCAGCTCGATCGGGGCGTCGCCCGGGGTGTGCTCGACCGCGTTGGCCACCAGCTCCGCGGTGAGCAGCTCGGCGGTGTCCCCGGTGTCGGGGTCCCGCACGGCGGGCGCCTGCGACGCGGCCGAGATGTCGGCGAGCGCGGTCCGCACCAGCGCGCGGGCGATCGGCACGGCCGCCGCGGTGTGGGGCAGCTCGATCCGCCACGAGGACGGGGCGGCGGGCACCGTGGCGGTCAGGGGGGCGGGGGACGGGTCGGATGCGTCACGCAACGTCGGGGGTCCGTTCGGGGGCGGTGAGGTTCTCGGTTCAACCATACGAACTCGGCCACGGCACAGACAGGGTCGCCCGCCGCCGACCACTGGGACCTGTGACACACCGGCGGCGGGACGTACGGCTGCGCGGGACGCACGACCTCAGGGGGCGCGCGGCGAACGAGGGGGCGCGCGACGCCCTCCTGCGCGCCTCGCGCGGAGTCGATCGCGACTCTGCGTGAGTTCATGGCAACCGCTGGGTATGCGTACTGCGTCGACGCAGCTGCCTGCCGGAAGGAATGTGTTGCCATGTGGCACGACGCACCGCGCGAGCTGGCTCGAACCGTACCCGTCCAGACCGTGGTCACCTTCGTACTGGTCGCCGCCCTGATACGGCTGGCCCGCCCCGACCGGCCCGTGGCCTGGTGGCTGGCCGAGAGCGCCGTGGTGACGGCCGTCGCCGTGACCGTCCACCTCTCCCGGCGGCGTGGTGACAGCCGGGCCGTCGAGGTGACCGAGCGTGAACTCCCGCCGTTGGAGCGCGCGTTGCGCCAGGGCGCCGTGCCGGACACGGCGGCCGGCCGGCACGCCATGCGGCGGCTGGTGCGGCACCGCTCGGCGCAGCTGGAGCGCACCGCCTGGCTGCTCCCGGTCTTCCTCTGTTTCCTCGCCTTCGCCCCCGTCATCTACGCCTTCGACGGCTCCTGGCTCCGCGCCGCGGCGGCGCTCGTCCTCGTGACGGCCTTCGGCTGGTTCCTCGTGGCCATGCGCCGCCGCAACCACGCGCTCCTGCGCCGCATGATGGAACAGCTCGACGACCGGGCCCGCGGCCTGACCCGCAGCGCGTCGAACTGACCCGCGGCGCGTCCAGCCGACCGGGCGCGGTGCACGGCGAGTTGAGGGCCCGGTCCCGCGTACCACCGGCGTCCGCCGCGCCGCGCGTCCCTCAGGGGTCCGCCGTGCCGCGCGTCCCTCCGGTGCCCGCCGTGCCGCGCGTCCCTCCGGTGCCCGCCGCGCCGCGCGTCCCTCCGGAGTCCGCCGCGCCGCGCGTCCCTCCGGAGTCCGCCGCGCCGCGGCGGGCACCGCGCGGCCCCGCGCCCCGCGCCCGGTGCCGCCCCGCGCCCCGTGCCGGGCCGCCGGATTGCGGCCGTGTGAAATCCCAGAGGCCCCGTGCCACCCTGCCCCGCCGCCCGCCCGCGCTCCCGTCACGGTGCCGAATGCCCTGGTCAGCGCCCGGTTCGAGGGCGCGTGAGGTGCCGCCGCCCGATCACCCGGACGGGGAGCCCGTCGCCGGGGCACGCGGTTGACGGCGCCCCTCACCGCTGCGAGTCTCCGACGCATGTTCGCGACGGTCGCCCCCGCCCCGCGGCCCGCTCGTCCCGGCCGCGCCGACACGCCCACGGCGTGTCCGGCCTCCTGTACCGGCGCCTGAGCCGCGCCGAGGCCCGCGCCCCGCTCCGTCGCCGTACGCCGTGCGACGGCCCGCGACCGCCCGCCCCGCCTCCCCTCGACGGCCGCGCGCCCGCGCCCGACGGCAGCCGCAGCCGCCGACGGACCCGGGCCCCCGCGACGGCCGCCCGCGTCCCGCCCGCCCGCCACCGCACCCCGAAGGAGAACCCATGTCCACGTCGACCACCGCCCCCACCCTCACCGTCCAGCAGCTCGGCGGCCGGATCGGCGCCGTCGTCTCCGGCGTCCGGCTCGGCGGCGACCTCGACGCTGCCACCGTCGAGGCGATCCGCGGGACCCTCCTCGCCCACAAGGTGATCTTCTTCCGCGGCCAGGACCACCTCGACGAGGAGAGCCACGAGGCGTTCGGCCGGCTCCTCGGCACGCCGGTCGCGCATCCCACCGTCCCCTCCTCCGACGGCCGCTACTCGCTCGGCATCGACTCCGACCACGGCGGCCGGGCCAACGCCTGGCACACCGACGTCACCTTCGTCCCCGCCTACCCGGCCTTCTCGATCCTGCGCGCGATCGTCATCCCGCCCTACGGCGGCAACACCCTCTGGGCCAACACCGCCACCGCCTACACCGAGCTCCCGGAGCCGCTGCGCGTCCTCGCCGACCGCCTCCGGGCCGTCCACTCCAACGAGTACGACTACGCCGGCGTGCGCCCCAGCGCGTCCCGCGAGCTCCTCGCGAAGTACCGCGAGGTGTTCACCTCGACGAAGTTCCTCACCGAGCACCCCGTCGTCCGCGTCCACCCCGAGACCGGCGAACGCACGCTGCTCCTCGGCCAGTTCGTCAAGCGCATCAGCGGTCTGACCGGTGCCGACTCCCGCGCCCTGATCGACCTCTTCCAGTCGCACATCGAGCGCCCCGAGAACACCGTCCGCTGGTCCTGGCAGCCCGGCGACGTCGCCGTCTGGGACAACCGTGCCACCCAGCACTACGGCGTCGACGACTCCGACGACCACGACCGCAGGCTCCGCCGCGTCACCGTCGACGGCGACGTCCCCCTCGGCCCCGACGGCCGCCCCTCCACCCTCCTCACCCCCGACTCCGTCCCCGCCCCCTCCTACGGCATCCCCTCCGGCGCCTCGACGGCCCCCTGACCGCGTGCACGCGGACGCCCCCCGCCGGTGAGCGGGGGGCGTCGTGTCCCGTGCCCCGCCCGGCCGGTCGCCGAGCGCGGGGGCGGGGTGCGGGTCAGGCGCGGCTCGCGACCGGGCGGCCGGGTGCGGCCTCCTCGTCGGCGGCCGCCGACTCCCCGCCCGCCCGCACCGCGGGGATCAGGCAGGCGACCGCGGCCGACACCAGCGCCACCCCGCAGCCGATCAGCAGCCCGGTGCGGAACCCGTCCTCCGAGGCGAACGTGTGGCCGCCCATGGTCACGGTCATCTGGGCCAGGACGACGCCGATGACGGCCGAGCCCACGGTCGTGCCGAGCGAGCGCATCAGGGCGTTGAAGCCGTTGGCCG
This sequence comes from Streptomyces sp. NPDC060194, assembly GCF_042728285.1. Classification (NCBI taxonomy): domain Bacteria; kingdom Bacillati; phylum Actinomycetota; class Actinomycetes; order Kitasatosporales; family Streptomycetaceae; genus Streptomyces; species Streptomyces sp. NPDC060194. Next base: position 55,258 of record NZ_JBHWZH010000011.1, read on the forward strand.
CCGCCGTCTCCGACAGCGGGACGGCGCTCATGATCAGGGCTGGCATGGCACCGTAGGCGAGGGCGACCCCGCTGTTGATCACGATGCCGGCGACCATCAGGCCCCAGGCGGTGCCCATGAGGGGCAGGGCGACGCCGTAGCCGACCGCGATGACCACCGCGCCGAGGACGAGTGCGGTCTTGGGGCCGCGCGCGTTGATGAGCTTTCCGCCGAGCGGCGAGACGAGCATCATCATGACGCCGCCCGGCGCCAGGTACAGGCCGGCCGCGAGCATCGACTGCCCCAGGCCGTAGCCGGTCGCCTCGGGGAACTGCAGCAGCTGCGGGGCGATCAGCATGTAGGCGTACATGCCGACGCCGATGAGGACCGACGAGGCGTTGGTGAGCAGGACCCGCGGGCGGGCGGTGGTGCGCAGGTCGACCAGGGGGTCGCGGGTGCGCAGCTCGTACCGGCCCCACAGGCCGAGCGAGACGACGGCGAGCGCGAGCAGGCCGAGGACGCTGCCCGAACCCCAGCCCCAGTCGCCGCCCTTGGAGACGGCGAGCAGCAGGGAGACCAGGCCGACGGCGAGACCCACGGCGCCGGGCGCGTCGAAGCGCTGGCCCTTGGCCCCGGCCGGCACGTCGGGCACCACCCACCAGATCAGGGCGCCGATCAGCAGGGCGAGCCCGGCCGCGCCCCAGAACAGGATCCGCCAGTTCGCGTACTGGGCGACGGCGGCGGCGAGCGGCAGGCCGAGCGCGCCGCCGATGCCCATGGAGGCGCTGACGAGGGCGATGGACCCGCTCAGCCGCTCCGCCGGGACGACGTCCCTCAGCAGGGCGATGCCGAGCGGCACCATGCCCATGCCCATTCCCTGGAGACCGCGTCCCACGATCATGGGGACGACGGACGAGGAGAGCGCGCAGACCACCGAGCCCACCACCAGCGGCACGGCGCAGACCAGCAGCATCCGCCGCTTGCCCAGCAGGTCGCCGAGCCGGCCGGAGACCGGGACGCACACCCCCGCGACGAGCAGGGTGACGGTGACCACCCAGGCGGCGTTCGACGCGCTGGTGTCGAGGATCCGCGGCATGTCCGCGATCAGCGGGGTCACCAGCGTCTGCATGATCGCGGCGACGGTGCCGGCCAGGGCGAGCGTGGCGACGACGCCGCCCGGTCGGGCCGGCGGCTGGGGGCCGTGCATGGTGATGCTCCTTGTCGAGGCAGGAGAGGAGACGGCATCACCCGGGATGCCGTGTGCATCATACATACAAAGTGTATGGGCCATATCGTGTGCGGGTTGCATACGATGGCGGACGGGGGTGTGACACCACGCGGTGACGGAGAAGAGGGCACGTTGGACAGCGCGGACGGGGCCACGGCCCGGGTCGAGTTCGAGCAGATGCTGCTCGGCCGCTACATGCATCTCCACAAGAGCAGGGGGCGCCGGGCCGAGAGCCTGCTGGACCGCAGCGCCTACATCATGCTCAGCCGCATCCGCGTCCAGGGCCCGATGTCGATCGGGCAGCTCGGGGACGCCTTCGGCCTGGACGCCTCCACGCTGAACCGGCAGACCGCGGCGGCGGTGCGCGCGGGGCTCGTCGAGCGCATCCCCGACCCCGAGGGGGGCATGGCGCGCAAGTTCCGCATCACCGACGAGGGCGAGCGGCGACTGGAGGAGGAGCGCACGGGCATCGTGGCGAGTCTCGACCGGATCATGGCCGACTGGCCGGAGCGGGACGTCGCCGCCTTCGCCGACTACCTCCAGCGCTTCAACGCGAGCATCGAGCAGCTCCACGGGATGCCCTGGCCGCGCACGGAGCCCCCGGCCGGACCCCACGCGCGCTGACGCCCGCGCCCCGCCCGGCCGAGGACCCGGAGCCGGGAACTCAGATGTCCCGGAAGATCTCGATCTGGGCGCCGACGGAGTTGAGGCGTTCCGCCAGCTCCTCGTAACCGCGGTTGATGACGTAGACGTTGCGCAGGACGGACGTGCCGGTCGCGGCCATCATCGCGAGGAGGACGACGACGGCGGGGCGCAGGGCGGGCGGGCACATCATCTCGGCGGCGCGCCAGCGGGTGGGGCCCTCGACCAGGACGCGGTGCGGGTCGAGGAGCTTGACGTCCGCGCCGAGGCGGGTCAGGTCGGTGAGGTAGATGGCGCGGTTGTCGTAGACCCAGTCGTGGATGAGCGTCGAGCCCTGGGCGGTGGACGCGATGGCCGCGAAGAACGGCACGTTGTCGATGTTCAGCCCCGGGAACGGCATCGGGTGGATCTTGTCGATCGGCGCCTTGAGCTTGGACGGGCGGATCGTGAGGTCGACGAGCCGGGTGCGGCCGTTGTCCGCCGGGTACTCGGGGCCGCGGGTGTTGTCCAGGCCCATCTCCTCCAGGACGGCGAGCTCGATCTCCAGGAACTCGATCGGCACCCGCCGCACCGTCAGCTCGGACTCGGTCACCACGGCCGCGGCGACCAGGCTCATCGCCTCGACCGGGTCCTCCGACGGGCAGTAATCGACGTCCCGCTCGATGGACGGCAGCCCGTGCACGGTCAGAGTGGTCGTCCCGACCCCCTCGACCCGGACGCCCAGCTCCTCCAGGAAGAAGCACAGGTCCTGGACCATGTAGTTCGAGCTGGCGTTGCGGATGACGGTCACCCCGTCGTGCCGCGCCGCGGCGAGCAGCACGTTCTCGGTGACGGTGTCCCCGCGCTCGGTCAGCACGATCGGCCGCTGGGGGGTGGTGTCCCGGTCGACGATCGCGTGGTAGACGCCGACGGTGGCGGTCACGTCGAGCCCGAAGTGCTTGAGGGCGTTCATGTGCGGCTGGACGGTCCGGGTGCCGAGGTCGCAGCCGCCGGCGTAGGGGAGCCGGAAGTTGTCCTCCAGGTACATCAGCGGACCCAGGAACATGATCACGCTGCGGGTGCGGCGGGCGGCGTCGACGTCCATGCCCGCCAGGTCGAGCTGGGCGGGCGGGATGATCTCCAGGTCGTTGCCGTCGTTGATCCACCTGGCCCTGACCCCGATCGAGCCGAGGACCTCCAGGATCCGGTAGACCTCCTCGATCCGGGCGACCCGGCGCAGGGTGGTCCTCCCCTTGTTGAGGAGGGAGGCGCAGAGCAGCGCCACGCAGGCGTTCTTGCTCGTCTTGACGTCGATCGACCCGGCGAGCCGGCGGCCGCCGACCACGCGCAGGTGCATCGGTCCGGCGTAGCCCAGCGAGATGATCTCGCTGTCCAGCGCTTCACCGATTCGAGCGATCATCTCAAGGCTGATGTTTTGATTGCCCCGCTCGATGCGGTTGACGGCGCTCTGACTGGTGCTGAGCGCATCGGCAAGCTGCGTCTGTGTCCAGCCCCGATGCTGTCGGGCGTCACGGATGAGCTTGCCGATGCGTACGAGATAGTCCTCTGCCATGGGGCCGAGCGTATCTCAGATATGAGATGCCGCCTCAGCTGTCCTTGCGGCTTCGGCTGGTCGTGGTACGACGCCACCCGAACGGCCCAGGCAGGTTCTGGGAGGTGGTGCGGCGGCCGGTGGTGCTGCGGGTGTGCCGGGGGCCCTTGCCCTCGCCCGTGGTGATCGACATCGACTTCTTGTTGATGTTGAGCTTCACCCCGGGAAGGATGCGGAAGCTCTTGCGAAAAGTCAGCGGCATGTCAGCGCTCCGTTTCTCCGGGCCGAGGCCGGTCCGGTGACTCCCGATCGACCAACTCGGCCTGTCGGGCGGTGGGTTACCGTGGCATACCTCTGTCCCCAACCGGTCCGGACATGCCATCCGGTTGCCACCTCGTGGCCGCGGATCCGGGAAAGCGTGTTCGAGGGTGTCGCCGTGACCCGGAGCGGGTCGTGGCGCAAGGTGGCCTCATGACGACCGACGAGACACCTGCGACCGCGCCCCGGCTGACCTTCACCGCGGTGGTCCTCGGCGCACCCGACGCCGCCGAGCTCGCCGCCTTCTACCGCCTGCTCCTCGGCTGGCGCACCGAGCAGGACGAGCCCGGCTGGGTGAAGATCGCGCCTCCGGGCGGCGGCACCGCGCTCTCCTTCCAGACCGAACCCGACCACGTCCGCCCCGTCTGGCCGCCGGAGCCCGGCGCCCAGCAGATGATGCTGCACCTCGACATCGAGGCCGACGACCTCGACGCCGCCGTCGCCCACGCCCTCGCGGCCGGCGCCGTCCTCGCCGACGCGCAGCCCCAGGACGACGTCCGCGTCCTGCTCGACCCGGCCGGGCACCCCTTCTGTCTGTGGGTCCGGACCTGAACCGACGCTGCGAATCGGCCCTTGCGGACACGAACTGTCCGCAAGGGTGGCTACCGTGCCGGTCATGGAGACTTCCGAGGGGCCCCAGGTCATCGCCTTCGCCGACGCCACCGCCTTCGAGGCCTGGCTGGAGGCGCACCACACCCTCCACGAGGGCATCTGGATGAAGATCGCGAAGAAGGCGTCGGGCATCGCCTCGGTGACCGCGCCCGAGGCCCTCGACGTCTGCCTCTGCTACGGCTGGATCGACGGCCAGCGCAAGGCCCTCGACGCCACCCACTTCCTCCAGCGGTACACCCCGCGCCGCCCCCGCAGCCTCTGGTCAGCGGTCAACATCCGCAAGGTCGAGGCGCTCACCGCCGCCGGCCGGATGCGCCCGCCCGGCCTCGCCGCGGTCGCCGCCGCGCAGGCCGACGGCCGGTGGGAGGCCGCCTACGCCTCCATCGCCGAGGCCACCGTCCCGCCGGACCTCGACGCCGCGCTCGACGCGAACCCCGCCGCCCGCGCCTTCTTCGACACCCTCGACCGCACGAGCCGCTACGCCGTCCTGTGGCCCCTCATGACAGCCAGGACCCCCGCCACCCGCACCGCCCGCCTCACCCGCATGATCGACACCCTCGCGGAGGGCCGCCGGGTGTGAACGGGAGGACCGGGCGGACGTGAGACATCGGCGACACCGGGCATGACCAGAGAGAGGGCATGCACTAGAGTTATCTCGACATCGAGATATCTGCCCAGCGCACCGCAGAGCCGCCCTCCGCTAAGGGTGCCCTAAGTAAGCCTCACCTTAGCGGATCGGCGAGGAGCCGTGGCGGCAGGATGAGCGGTAGTACGCGCACATTGATGAAGGAGACTGTCGTGTCGGCGAACAGCTTCGACGCCCGCACCACGCTGAGCGTGGGCGAGGAGTCGTACGAAATCTTCGAGCTGGACAAGGTCGAGGGCTCCGCGCGCCTCCCGTACAGCCTGAAGGTGCTGCTGGAGAACCTGCTGCGGACGGAGGACGGCGCGAACATCACCGCCGACCACATCCGCGCGATCGGCAACTGGGACTCGCAGGCCCAGCCCAGCCAGGAGATCCAGTTCACGCCGGCCCGCGTGATCATGCAGGACTTCACCGGTGTGCCCTGCGTCGTCGACCTCGCCACCATGCGCGAGGCCGTCAAGGAGCTGGGCGGCGACCCGGCGAAGATCAACCCGCTGGCCCCGGCCGAGCTGGTCATCGACCACTCCGTGATCGCCGACAAGTTCGGCACCCGCGACGCGTTCGCGCAGAACGTCGAGCTGGAGTACGGCCGCAACAAGGAGCGCTACCAGTTCCTGCGCTGGGGCCAGACCGCGTTCGACGAGTTCAAGGTCGTCCCCCCGGGCACCGGCATCGTCCACCAGGTCAACATCGAGCACCTGGCCCGCACGGTCATGGTCCGCAACGGCCAGGCGTACCCCGACACCCTCGTCGGCACCGACTCGCACACCACGATGGTCAACGGCCTCGGCGTGCTCGGCTGGGGCGTCGGCGGCATCGAGGCCGAGGCCGCGATGCTCGGCCAGCCGGTCTCCATGCTCATCCCGCGCGTCGTCGGCTTCAAGCTGACCGGTGAGCTCACCCCCGGCACCACCGCCACCGACCTCGTCCTCACGATCACCGAGATGCTGCGCAAGCACGGCGTCGTCGGCAAGTTCGTCGAGTTCTACGGCGAGGGCGTGGCGGCCACGAGCCTCGCCAACCGCGCCACCATCGGCAACATGTCGCCGGAGTTCGGCTCCACCGCCGCGATCTTCCCGATCGACGAGGAGACGCTGAACTACCTGCGCCTCACCGGTCGCGACAAGCAGCAGGTCGACCTCGTCGAGGCGTACGCCAAGGCGCAGGGCCTGTGGCTGGACCCGGCCGCCGAGCCCGACTTCTCCGAGAAGCTGGAGCTCGACCTCTCCACCGTCGTCCCCTCGATCGCCGGCCCGAAGCGCCCGCAGGACCGCATCGTCCTCGCGAACGCCGCCGAGCAGTTCGCCAAGGACGTCCTCAACTACGTCGAGGCCGCCGAGGCGCCCGCGAAGACCGGCTCCCCGGTCGACGAGGCCAGCTCCGAGTCCTTCCCGGCCAGCGACGCCCCGGCGTACGGCAGCGACGACAACGGCGCCGGCGCCCCGAGCCACGCGAGCGGCTCCGGCTCCGCCGTCCCGTCGAAGCCCACCCCGGTCACCCTCGCCGACGGCACCTCGTTCGAGCTGGACCACGGCGCGGTCACCGTCGCGGCCATCACCTCCTGCACCAACACGTCGAACCCGTACGTGATGGTCGCCGCCGCGCTCGTCGCGAAGAAGGCCGCCGAGAAGGGCCTGTCGCGCAAGCCGTGGGTCAAGACCACGCTCGCCCCCGGCTCGAAGGTCGTCACCGACTACTTCGACAAGGCGAACCTGACGCCGTACCTCGACAAGCTCGGCTTCAACCTGGTCGGCTACGGCTGCACCACCTGCATCGGCAACTCCGGTCCGCTGGACGAGGAGATCTCGAAGGCGATCAACGACGCCGACCTGGCCGTCACCTCGGTGCTGTCCGGCAACCGCAACTTCGAGGGCCGGATCAACCCGGACGTCAAGATGAACTACCTGGCGTCCCCGCCGCTGGTCGTCGCGTACGCCATCGCCGGCTCGATGAAGGTCGACATCACCCGGGACGCCCTGGGCACCGACACCGACGGCAAGCCGGTCCACCTCAAGGACATCTGGCCCTCCGAGGCCGAGGTCAACGAGGTCGTCGCCTCCGCCATCGGCGAGGACATGTTCAACAAGTCCTACCAGGACGTCTTCGCGGGCGACGCCCAGTGGCAGGCGCTGTCCGTCCCGACCGGCGACACCTTCGAGTGGGACGCCGAGTCCACCTACGTGCGCAAGCCCCCGTACTTCGAGGGCATGGAGATGGAGACCAGCCCGGTCACCGACATCTCCGGCGCGCGGGTGCTCGCCAAGCTGGGCGACTCGGTCACCACCGACCACATCTCCCCGGCCGGTGCGATCAAGGCCGACACCCCGGCGGGCAAGTACCTCACCGAGCACGGCATCGAGCGCCGCGACTTCAACTCCTACGGCTCGCGCCGCGGCAACCACGAGATCATGATCCGTGGCACGTTCGCCAACATCCGCCTGCGCAACCAGATCGCACCGGGCACCGAGGGCGGTTACACCCGCGACTTCACGCAGGCCGACGGCCCGGTCTCCTTCATCTACGACGCCTCGCGCAACTACATCGAGCAGGGCACCCCGCTCGTCGTCCTCGCGGGCAAGGAGTACGGCTCCGGCTCGTCCCGCGACTGGGCGGCCAAGGGCACCGCGCTGCTCGGCGTCAAGGCCGTCGTCGCCGAGTCCTACGAGCGCATCCACCGCTCGAACCTCATCGGCATGGGCGTGCTGCCGCTGCAGTACCCCGAGGGCGCCACGGCCGAGTCCCTCGGCCTGACCGGCGAGGAGACCTTCTCCATCGCCGGCGTCGAGGAGCTGAACGAGGGCCGCACCCCGGCCACCGTCAAGGTCACCACGGACACCGGCGTCGAGTTCGACGCGGTCGTCCGCATCGACACCCCCGGCGAGGCGGACTACTACCGCAACGGCGGCATCCTGCAGTACGTGCTCCGCTCGCTGATCCGCAAGTAAGCCGATCCGCCGGTAGGCGCACCGCGCCGCACCGCGCACCGCGCACCGCGTCCCCGAGGCGCACCCCGAGGGCCGTGTCCCCCCTGCTCCCGCAGGCGGCGGACCCGGCCCTCGGCCGCGTTCCGGGGCCGCTACGCGACTCAGGGGGCGTCCGACACCCCCTGGCTCGTCCGCACCGCATTTGCCGCGACGGCGAGCAGCTCGTCCACCGACCACTGGTCGTCCGCGTGCTCCCCGTACTTCACGGCCGCCACCCGCCCGTCCGCCCCGAGGAGCACATCGGCCGGCAGCCCGAGCCTGCCGTGCGGCTGGCGGAGCGCAGGCGGCCGCTCCCGGCCGCGCAGCAGCAGCCACGTGCTCACCGCGACGGCCCGCAGGACCGGCCCCCACGCGCGCGGGTCGAGCAGGGCGCGCGGCGAGGACCCGACGCCGAACTGCGCGTACAGCCTCCGGTCGGGGTCGGGGACGAGCGGGAACGGGAACTCGTCGGCGTACGGCAGCAGTTGATCGGCGGGGGAGTGGAAGAGGACCACCTCGCGGATGCCGGCCGCCGCGATCTCGGCGTGCCGCACCGCCATGGACCGCAGGTGCAGATTGCAGACCGGGCACCCGGCGAACCGCCGGAACTGCAGGTGGGTGAGGCCGTCCGCGGCGGGCAGCCGGACGGCCGCACCGGTCGCGTCCGCAAGGCTCCGGAGGGGCACCGTGTCGCCGGGAGCGAGACGGCGGCCGGTTTGCGTGCGGGGCAGGGGCATCTGATCAGTCCTTCGTGGAGTCGGAGGCGGAAAGGGCGCGCTCGCACGCCCGTGAGCGTGCGGTGTACGCCTACGGGCACGCCGTCGGGCGTGCATCCGCGCACCCCGCGGACGCACCCGTAGGCGTACATCGCACACCTACGAGCGTAGGCGTATCCCGTACGCTGTCAACCACCATGCCGCGCCCCCGCTCCCTCAGCCCCGACCGCCTGGCCGCCGCCGCGCTCGCCGTCCTGGACCGCGACGGCCTGACCGGACTGTCCATGCGCACCGTCGCCAAGGAGCTCGGCATGAGCACCATGGCGCTGTACCGCTACGTCGACGGGCGGGAGGAGCTGGAGGGGATGGTGGTCGAGCTGGTGCTCAGCTCGGTCGACACCACGCCTCCGGCGGACCCCTCGGCGCCCTGGCGGGAGCGGATCGCCGTGATGCTCGGCCGGATGCGGGACGCGGTCGGCCGGCACCCGGCCGTCATCCCCCTCACCCCCGCGCACCGGCACAGCGCGCCCACCATCCTGCGCTGGTCCGAGACGGTCCTCGCGCTGCTCGCCGAGGCCGGCTACGAGGGCGAGCGACGGGTCGTCGCCCTGCGCGCCCTGGTCGGCTACCTCATCGGGGCCATCCAGCTCGAACACCAGGGACCGCTGTCGGGCGCCGGCACCGTCGAGCTCGGCGAGCTGCCCCGGGACTCGTTCCCCCTGCTCGCCGACACCGCACGGCACGCCCGGCGCGTTCCGGCCGACCGCGAGTTCTTCGGCGGTCTCGACATCCTGCTGCGCGGTCTCGGCGACTGAGGGGGCGGCTGTTCGCCGACGCCGAACCGCCCGCGACGGCCTGAATTGCGGCCGGTTCCGCGCTCTTGCGCGCCCTGTCCGATCCGTGCCTGCGTACAACGTGGAAAACCGCTCCCGGCCGAAGAAGTGGATGGCCTGACCATGTGTCCGTCAGGTCTCAACTCGGGAAAGTTCTCCGTCCGAACCAGTACTCGATCTTGCCGGGCGAGCGAGCAGTGGACTATACCTTTCTGCGTCGCCACACAGCCGGTCCGACCGGCTGTCGACCCCGGGGGGACGGGGTGCGGCGGGGGACCCGGTACGAGTCAACTGCCGCCTTTTTCCGGCCAATTCGGGCGAACATCGAGCAAGGCCCAGCGTTTCGATACCGCGGTGCGGGGAGGTTCCCGTTCACCGCCTGAGTCCTGTTGAAAGCGAGGACTTGAGCATGGGATCACCCTTTGCCCAGAACTCCGGCTCCGCCGGGAGCACCGAGAGCGGTCTCGGCCGTCGTGACCTGATCAAGCGCTCCGCGGCGCTCGGCCTGATCACCGTGCCCACGATGGGCTTCCTGTCCGCGTGTGCGAGCAGCGGCGGCGGCACCGACGACGCGCAGAAGGAGACCAAGGGCAAGGCCACGAAGGACAACCCCTTCGGCGCGCAGAAGAACGGTCTCCTCGACGTCGTCATCTTCAAGGGCGGCTTCGGCGACCAGTACGCCATCGAGTGGGAGAACGCCTACAAGAAGGAGTTCGGCGGCAAGGTCTCCCACCTCGGCACCCAGGAGATCACCGGCAAGCTGCAGCCGCGCTTCAACGCCGGCACGCCGCCGGACGTCGTCTGCAACTCCGGCGCCCAGCAGATCAAGCTCGACGTCCTGCACAAGGACAAGCAGCTCGCCGACCTCACCGAGCTCCTCGAGGCCCCGTCCTTCGACGACCCGGCCAAGAAGGTCAAGGACACCCTGGTCCCCGGCACCGCCGACAAGGGCTTCTTCGACGGCAAGATGTACTCGCTCAACTACGTGTACACCGTCTGGGGCGTCTGGTACTCCGGCAAGCTCTTCGCGGACAAGGGCTGGGAGGTGCCGAAGACCTGGGACGCCTTCCTCGCCATCATGCAGGAGGCGAAGAAGGACAAGATCGGCGGCCTCGCCCACCAGGGCAAGCACCCGTACTACATCAACGTCATGATCATGGACCTGATCGCCAAGACCGGCGGTCTGGACGCCATGAAGGCGATCGACAACCTCGACCCGAAGGCGTTCGTCGGCAGCGACGCCGCCACCGCGGCCATCGAGGCGATCTACGAGATCGTCGACAAGGGCCTGCTGCTCCCGGGCACCAACTCGCTCGACCACATCGAGTCGCAGACCGCCTGGAACAAGGGCAAGGCCGTGTTCATCCCCAGCGGTTCGTGGCTGGAGAACGAGCAGCTGAAGCAGACCCCGGCCGACTTCGACATGAAGTTCCTGCCGATGCCGACCCTGGAGGGCTCCCAGCTCCCCTTCGAGGCGATCCGCGCGGGCGCCGGCGAGCCGTTCATCGTCCCGGAGAAGGCCAAGAACAAGGCCGGCGGCCTGGAGTTCATGCGCCGCATGCTCTCCAAGGAGTGGTCGACGATCTTCGCCCAGCAGGCCAACTCGCTCACCATCGTCCAGAACGGCGTCGACACCAGCGTCGAACTGCGTCCCGGCACCAAGTCGGCGGTCGAGGCGGTCGCCGCGGCGGGCACCAACACCTTCGACTACTTCTACACCAACTGGTACAGCGAGATGGACGAGACCATCCGCACCGCGTCCGCGGAGCTGATGGCCAAGCGCATCACGCCGAAGGAGTGGCTGAAGCGCTCCCAGGCCGCGGTCGACAAGGCCGCGAAGGACCCGGCCAGCAAGAACAACAAGCGTCCGTAAACGGCCGGTTCGGGAACACCAGGGGCAGAGTGTCATGCACAAAGGCAAGAACCGGTTCGTCGCCGGATTCCTGATCGGCCCGGTCGGGCTGTACGCGGTCTTCATGATCTGGCCGTACATCCAGACCTTCGGCTACTCCTTCACCGACTGGCGCGGCCAGTCGCAGGAGATGAGCTTCGTCGGTCTCGACAACTACGTCGCGCTGTTCGGCGACACCGTCTTCCTCCAGGCGCTGTACAACAACGCCCTCATCCTGGTGTTCCTGCCGATCGCCACCATCCTGCTCGCCCTCTTCTTCGCCTTCATGGTGAACGTGGGCGGGCGGGGTGGCGGCATCGGCATCCAGGGCGTGCGCGGCAGTTCCGTCTACAAGGTCCTGTACTTCCTGCCGCACGTGCTCTCCGTGGTCATCCTCGCCATCCTGTGGCGCGCGGTGTACCGCGGCGACGTCGAGGGCCTCATCAACGGCTCCCTGGTCAAGCTGGGGATCTCCGACGAGAACAACCCCGTCGAGTGGCTCAACGAGCCCAACCTGGTGCTGTGGTGCGTGGTCTTCGTCCTGCTGTGGTGGGGCGTCGGCTTCTACCTGGTGCTGTTCTCCGCGGCCATGCAGTCGATCCCCAAGGAGATCTACGAGGCCGCCCTGCTCGACGGCGCCAGCCGTACGCAGTCGTTCTTCAAGGTCACCCTCCCGCTGCTCTGGGACACCGTCCAGACCGCCTGGGTGTACCTCGCCATCCTGTCGATGGACTGCTTCGCCGTGATCTCCGTGATGACCCCGGGCAACAGCTTCGGCGGCGGCCCGGACCACGAGAGCGAGGTCATGGCGACCTACCTCATGCGCAACTTCCTCTCCTTCGGCAAGGCCGGGTACGCCTGCGCGCTCGGTGTGGTCATCCTCGTCCTCACCCTGATCCTGTCCGTCGTCACGCTGCGCATCAGCCGCCGCGAGCGCATCGAATACTGAGCGGGGAAGCACGATGTCTACCACTCCCTTGATCCCCGGGGCGGCCAAGGACTCCGTCCCCGCCCAGCGCTCCCGCGGGACCGCGAAGAGCACCGGCGCACCCGCCGGATCGAGCGGCAGCGAGGGCCGGGTCCTCAACGTCTTCTCGCACGGCTTCCTGGTCCTCTGGGCCGTGATGATCGTGCTGCCGCTGATCTGGCTGCTGCTCGGCTCCTTCAAGACCGACTCCGAGATCGGCGCCAGTGCCTGGTCGATGCCGACCAACTGGAACCTCGACGCCTTCGAGCGGGCCTGGAACAAGGGCCATGTCGGCTCCTACTTCCTGAACACCGTGATCGTCCTGGTGTTCTCCGTGCCGCTCACGATGCTCCTCGGTGCGATGGGCGCCTACGTCCTGGCGCGCTACGAGTTCGTCGGCAACCGGATCATCTACTACTTCTTCGTGGCCGGCGCGATGTTCCCGGTCTACCTGGGCCTGATCCCGCTGTACTTCCTGATCAAGATGCTCGGGATGCTCAACACGTACCAGGGCCTGATCCTGGTCTACGTCGCCTACTCGCTGCCGTTCACGATCTTCTTCATGCACGCGTTCTTCCGGACGCTGCCGACGGCGATCCACGAGGCGGCGGTCATCGACGGCGCCTCCCACACCCGGATCTTCTTCCAGGTGATGATGCCGATGGCCAAGCCCGGCCTGATCAGCGTCGGCATCTTCAACCTGCTCGGCCAGTGGAACCAGTACATCCTGCCGATGACGCTCATGCAGCAGCAGAGCGGGTTCGACCCCGACCGCTCGATGCTGACCCAGGGCCTGGTGCTCCTGAACCAGCAGCAGGGGTACGCGGGCGACCTGCCGGTGGTGTTCGCCGGCGTCACGATCGCGATCCTGCCCGTCGTCGTGGTGTACCTCGTCTTCCAGCGGCAGGTGCAGTCGGGCCTCACCGCCGGCACCCTGAAGTGACCCCCGTCTCGCGCGCCTGAACGCGCACCGCGGCAGCGGCCCCCGTCCCACCGGCGGGGGCCGCTGCCCTTTGTCCGGATAACGGCGGTTAACGCCGCATGTCCCGGGTCACGATCCCGCTCATGCGTCGGCCCGCACGCTCAAGGTCTTGACGTGGGGCGACCGCAAAGGCTGAGCTATGGGTTCACAAGTTGGACAGAGTCGGGGCCCCATCGCAGTGGCCCCGTCGGCGGGAGGTCGTCGTGGAGACTCCGGGGTCGCAGTCGTCGCTGCACCGGGCCAACCTCGAACGGGTGGTGCGCGCGGTGCGCATGGCCGGTTCGCTCACGCAGGCGGAGATCGCCCGTACCACCGGGCTGTCGGCCGCCACGGTCTCCAACATCGTGCGCGAGCTCAAGGACGGCGGCACGGTCGAGGTCACGCCGACCTCCGCCGGCGGCCGACGGGCCCGCAGCGTCTCGCTGAGCGGCGACGCGGGCATCGTGATCGGCGTCGACTTCGGCCACACCCACCTGCGGATCGCGGTCGGCAACCTCGCCCACCAGGTGCTCGCCGAGGAGTCCGAGCCGCTCGACGTGGACGCCTCCTCCGCCCAGGGCTTCGACCGGGCCGAGGAGCTGGTCGACCGGCTCATCTCGGCCTCCGGGATCGCCCGGGAGAAGGTCGTCGGGGTCGGGCTCGGCGTGCCCGGCCCCATCGACGTGGAGTCCGGCACCCTCGGCTCCACCTCGATCCTGCCGGGCTGGACCGGCATCAACCCGCGCGAGGAACTCACCTCCCGGCTCGGCGTCCCCGTCCACGTCGACAACGACGCCAACCTCGGCGCGCTCGGCGAGCTGGTCTGGGGGAGCGGGCGCGGGGTCAGGGACCTCGCCTACATCAAGGTGGCCAGCGGCGTGGGCGCCGGCCTCGTCATCAGCGGCCAGATCTACCGCGGCCCCGGCGGCACGGCCGGCGAGATCGGGCACATCACGCTCGACGAGTCGGGCCCGGTCTGCCGCTGCGGCAACCGCGGCTGCCTGGAGACCTTCGCCGCCGCCCGGTACGTCCTGCCGCTCCTGCACTCCAGCCACGGCACGGAGTTGACCATGGAGCGGGTGGTGCGCCTCGCGCGCGACGGCGACCCCGGCTGCCGGCGGGTGATCGCCGACGTGGGGCGGCACATCGGCAGCGGTGTCGCCAACCTTTGTAACCTCCTGAACCCCACCCGGGTCGTCCTCGGCGGCGATCTCGCGGAGGCCGGGGAGCTGGTCCTGGGGCCCATCAGGGAGTCCGTGGGCCGGTACGCGATCCCCAGCGCCGCCCGGCAGTTGAGCGTGCTCCCAGGAGCCCTCGGCGGGCGCGCCGAGGTGCTCGGCGCACTGGCCCTCGCGCTGAGCGAGATGGGCGACTCCACCCTGCTCGACGGGTCGCTGTCCGCTCTCGACGGATCGCTGTCCGCGAGCACTCCTGCCTTCACTTAGATAACGAATGGCACCGTTGCCATCTCGTTAAGAATTTACTTCTTGACGCCGCTCTCGCGGCCGAGTTGACTCACCAACACCTCGGCCGCAACGTCGCGGCCTCGTCAGGGAGGTTTACAGATGAACACGCGTATGCGTCGTGCCGCCGTGGCCGTGGCCGCGACCGCCATGGCCGTTTCCCTCGCCGCCTGCGGCTCCGCCGGAGAGGCCGACAAGGACAAGTCGGAAGGCGCGGACAAGGCGAAGTCGGGCCCGATCAAGATCGGTCTGCTGCTTCCGGAGAACCAGACCGCGCGCTACGAGGCCTTCGACAAGCCGCTCATCGAGAAGCGGATCGCGGAGCTCGCCCCGGACGCCGACGTCACCTACGTCAACGCCCAGCAGGACGCCACGAAGCAGCAGCAGCAGGTCGAGACCATGATCACCAAGAAGGTGGACGTGATCATCCTCGACGCCGTCGACTCCAAGGCGATAGCCAGCGCCGTGCAGTCCGCCAAGGACGCCGACATCCCGGTCGTCGCCTACGACCGCCTGGCCGAGGGTCCGATCGACGCCTACACCTCCTTCGACAACGAGGAGGTCGGCAAGGTCCAGGGCACCGCGCTCCTCGAGGCGCTCGGCGACAAGGGCGACAAGCCCCAGATCGTCATGATGAACGGCTCCCCGACCGACCCCAACGCCGCCATGTTCAAGGCCGGCGCGCACTCCGTCCTCGACGGCAAGGTGACGATCAAGGAGTACGACACCAAGGAGTGGAAGCCGGAGGTCGCCAACACCCAGATGGAGGGCGCGATCGCCTCCCTGGGCAAGGACAAGATCGTCGGCGTCTACTCGGCCAACGACGGCCTGGCCGGCGGCATCATCGAGGCCCTCAAGGGCGGCGGCTTCGACAAGGCGAACCTGCCCCCCGTCACCGGCCAGGACGCCGAGCTGGCCGGTGTGCAGCGCATCGTCGCCGGTGAGCAGTACATGAGCGTCTACAAGCCGTACCAGCCGGAGGCCTACGCCGCCGCCGAGATGGCCGTGGCGCTCGCCAAGGGCGAGAAGCTCGACTCCATCGCCAAGGCGAAGGTGGACAGCCCCACCACCAAGGGTGTCCCGGCCCTGCTGATCCCGCCGGTCGCGCTGACCCAGAAGAACATCAAGGACACGGTCGTCAAGGACGGTCTCTACACCATCGACGACATCTGCACCCCGAAGTACAAGGCCGCCTGCGACAAGATCGGCCTGAAGTAACCTCCGGGTCCCGCGGGGGAGTCGACACCGCCCGAGGCCGCAGCGCCCCGAGGTGAGGACCGGCTCCCCCGCCGTCCGGCAGCCCGCCCCGACCAGCCGCCCCGCTCGACGGGGCGGGCTGCCGAACGCCCCGGCACCGCCGGCCGACCGGCCCGCGGCGCCCGGGTGCACACCCTTTTCCACCCCGTTCGTTTCCGAGGCATTGCCCCCGTGCGCCGTGCGTACGAGGGTGTTCCGCACAGCTTTTCCGCGCCCACGCCCCCCGGGCGCGGCATCCCCGCCGGTCAGGCGGCGAAGGAGATGGTTCACGTGTCCGCTACGCCCGTGCTGGCGTTGAGCGGGATCTCCAAGCGGTTCGGCGCCGTCCAGGCGCTCACCGACATCAATCTGGAGGTCCACGCCGGTGAGGTGGTCGCCCTCGTCGGCGACAACGGCGCCGGCAAGTCGACCCTGGTCAAGACGATCGCCGGAGTCGGCCCCGCCGACGAGGGCGTCATCCACTGGGACGGCCGCCCCGTCCGGATCGACAAGCCCCACACCGCCCAGGAACTGGGCATCGCGACGGTCTACCAGGACCTCGCGCTCGCCGACAACCTCGATGTCGTCGGCAACCTCTTCCTCGGCCGCGAGCTGAAGAGGTTCGGCGTGCTCGACGAGGTCGAGATGGAGCGCCGCTCGCGCGAGCTCCTCGCCACGCTGTCCATCCGCATCCCGAGCGTGCGCATCCCGATCGCCTCGCTCTCCGGCGGCCAGCGCCAGACGGTGGCCATCGCCCGCTCGCTCCTCGGCGAGCCGAAGGTCGTCATCCTCGACGAGCCCACCGCCGCCCTCGGCGTCGAGCAGACCGCCCAGGTACTCGACCTCGTCGAGCGGCTGCGCGAGCGCGGCCTCGGCGTCATCCTCATCAGCCACAACATGGCCGACGTGAAGGCCGTCGCGGACACGGTGGCGGTCCTCCGCCTCGGCCGCAACAACGGCGTCTTCGACGTGAAGACGACGTCCCAGGAAGAGATCATCTCCGCCATCACCGGCGCCACGGACAACGCCGTGACCCGCCGCAGGGCGCGTACCGCGGAGGCGGCCCAGTGAGCCCCAAGCACGCAACCCCCACCGCCACCGACGCCCCGGCCGCCGCGCCGGGCGCGGTGACCGCGGTCGACCCCCGTCTGCTCGTCCGCGAGCAGGGCTTCAAGGGCTACGTCACCGAGTTCAAGCGCAAGATCCGCAGCGGTGAGCTGGGCTCCATACCCGTCGTCCTCGGCGTCATCATCATCTGGGCGATCTTCCAGAGCCTCGACTCCAGCTTCCTGGGCGCGGAGAACCTCTCGAAGCTCTCGATCAACCTGGTCGGCACCGGCCTGATCGCGGTCGGCATCGTCTTCGTCCTGCTGCTCGGCGAGATCGACCTCTCGGTCGGCTCGGTCAGCGGCCTCGCCGCGGCGATCTTCGCCGTGCAGGCCGTCAACGAGGGCATGAACGAGATCCTCGCCGCGCTGCTCGCGCTGCTCACCGGCGCGGTCATCGGCGCGCTCCACGGCTTCTTCTTCGCGAAGATCGGCGTCCCCGCCTTCGTCGTCACCCTCGCCGGCCTGCTGGCCTGGAACGGCCTGATGCTCCAGGTGCTCGGCAGCAAGGGCACGATCAACCTGGACGCCGACGGGTTCGTCGGGAACCTCACCCGGTACTTCTTCAGCGACGTCGCCGCGGCCTACGGTCTGGCGATCGCGGTCATCGCGGTCTACTTCCTGAGCGCCTACCGCGACAGCAGCCGCCGCAAGGCCGCGGGCATCCCGTCCCGCCCGACGAGCGAGCTGATCTTCCGCACCGCGGCGATCGCGGTCCTCACGCTGGTCCCGGCCTACGTGCTGAACCAGTACAAGGGCCTGCCGCTGGCCCTGGTGATCTTCCTCGTGGTGCTCGTCGTCGCCGACTTCGTGCTCCGCCGCACCTCTTACGGCCGCAAGGTCTTCGCGGTCGGCGGCGGCACCGAGGCGGCCAGCCGGGCCGGCATCAACGTCGTCGCGATCCGGATCTCCGTCTACACGATCGCCGGCACCATGGCGGCGTTCGGCGGTCTGCTGCTCGCCTCCAAGATCGCCGCGGCCAACCAGTCCGCCGGCGCCGGCGACCTGCTGATGAACGCGATCGCCGCGGCCGTCATCGGCGGCACCAGCCTCTTCGGCGGCCGGGGCAACGTCTGGTCGGCCCTCCTCGGCATGCTGGTGATCGGCTCGATCGCCTCCGGCATGGCCATCCTGGGCATCGCGTCCTCGGTCCAGTACATGATCACCGGCGCCGTGCTCCTCGCGGCCGTCGTGATCGACTCGGTCTCGCGCCGCACCCAGAAGTCCGCGGGCCGCGCGTAACCGCCCCGCACCACCCCTGTGCCCGGCCCCGGTGACCCCACCGGGGCCGGGCACAGGCATGTCCGCGGAAAGGCTCCCGCGGGGCGTGTGAGGGCCCGGGGACGGGGGAGGGGGGAAGGTGTAGGCGGACCGGGCACGGACACGCGGATGCACCCATGCGCGTGACGTATCCCCCACCCGCCGATGACCGGCCCCGCGCGCGGAACATTAGACTCGATCGGACCCGACCAAGCTCGAACAGCTCTCATGCAAGGAGGCACGGGTGTCGCTGCTGACCCGTATCAGGGGACCGCGCGATCTGGACCGGCTGAGCCCGGAGCAGCTCGACCAGCTGGCCGCCGAGATCCGGACCTTCCTCGTGGACGCCGTCGCCAAGACCGGCGGGCACCTGGGGCCCAACCTCGGCGTCGTCGAGCTGACCATCGCGCTCCACCGCGTGTTCGAATCGCCCAGGGACAAGGTCCTCTTCGACACCGGCCACCAGGCCTACGTGCACAAGCTGCTCACCGGCCGGCAGGACTTCTCGAAGCTGCGCGCCAAGGGCGGCCTCTCGGGCTACCCCTCGCGGGCCGAGTCGGACCACGACGTGATCGAGAACAGCCACGCCTCGACCGTCCTCGGCTGGGCCGACGGCCTCGCCAAGGCCAACGAGGTCCAGGGCCGCGACGACCACGTCGTCGCGGTGATCGGCGACGGCGCCCTGACCGGCGGTATGGCCTGGGAGGCGCTGAACAACATCGCCGCCGCCAAGGACCGCCCGCTGGTCATCGTCGTCAACGACAACGAGCGCAGCTACGCGCCGACCATCGGCGGCCTCGCGACCCACCTCGCGACCCTGCGCGTCACCGACGGCTACGAGCAGTTCCTCGCCCGTACCAAGGACGTCCTGGAGCGCACCCCGCTCATCGGCCGCCCGCTCTACGAGACGCTGCACGGCGCGAAGAAGGGCATCAAGGACTTCATCGCCCCGCAGGGCATGTTCGAGGACCTCGGCCTGAAGTACGTCGGCCCGATCGACGGCCACGACATCGAGGCCGTGGAGTCCGCCCTGGCCCGCGCCAAGGGCTTCGGCGGCCCGGTCATCGTCCACTGCATCACCCAGAAGGGCCGCGGCTACCAGCCGGCCGAGCGCGACGAGGCCGACCGCTTCCACGGCATCGGCCCGATCCACCCCGACACCGGCCTCCCCGTGTCCGCCGCCGGCGCCGACTGGACCTCCGTCTTCGGCGAGGAGATGTTCGCGCTCGGCAAGGAGCGCGAGGACATCGTCGCGATCACCGCGGCCATGCTCCAGCCCGTCGGCCTGCAGAAGTTCGCCGAGGCGTTCCCCGGCCGGGTCTACGACGTCGGCATCGCCGAGCAGCACGCCGCCGTCTCGGCCGCGGGCCTGGCCACCGGCGGCCTGCACCCGGTCTTCGCGGTCTACGCCACCTTCCTCAACCGCGCCTTCGACCAGCTCCTGATGGACGTCGCCCTGCACAGGCTCGGCGTCACCTTCGTCCTGGACCGGGCCGGCGTCACCGGCACCGACGGCGCCTCGCACAACGGCATGTGGGACATGTCGATCCTCCAGGTCGTCCCCGGCCTGCGGATCGCCGCCCCGCGCGACGCCGACCAGCTCCGCGCCCAGCTGCGCGAGGCCGTCGAGGTCGACGACGCGCCCACCGTCGTCCGCTACTCCAAGGGCGCCGTCGGGCCCGCCGTCGAGGCCGTCGGCACGGTCGGCGGGATGGACGTCCTGCGCCGGCCTGAGGACGGCTCGGCGGACGTGCTCGTCGTCTCCGTCGGCGCGCTCGCGCCGATGTGCCTGGAGATCGCCGACCTGCTCGCCAAGCAGGGCATCTCCGCCACCGTCGTCGACCCGCGCTGGGTCAAGCCCGTCGACGAGGCGCTCGCCCCGCTCGCCGCCCAGCACCGCGTGGTCGTCACCGTCGAGGACAACTGCCGTGCCGGCGGCGTCGGTTCGGCCGTCGCCCAGGCGCTGCGCGACGCCGACGTGGACGTGCCGCTGCGCGACTTCGGCATCCCGTCCCGCTTCCTCGACCACGCCTCCCGCAAGGAGGTCATGGCCGAGATCGGTCTCACCGCGCCGGACATCGCCCGCCAGGTCACCGGCCTGGTCGCGAAGCTCGACGAGCGGCCGCAGACGGTGGAGTCCGCGCGCGACTGAACGGTGTAATCCGTGTGCCGCTCCCGCGCGGGGGCGTTTGCCACGAGGGCCGGGCGGTCACCCTCTACGGGTGATC
>NZ_JBHWZH010000012.1:0-9785 GCF_042728285.1 Streptomyces sp. NPDC060194
GCCCCGCGGGGCCCCCCGGGCGGGCCTTCGGTCCTCCGATGGGCGGTCCCCCCAGGGCCCGCCCACGCCTACACCCGGAACAGCGCCCAGACCACCTTGCCGCGGCGGGAGCCGACCAGGGGGTGCCACCCCCAGCTGTCGCTGAACGAGTCGACGAGGAAGAGGCCCCGCCCGCACTCCGCCGCGAAGTCCTCGTCCTCGCGCCGCGGTTCGGGGCTCACCTCGCTGGGATCGCGCACCGCGCACACCAACCGCTCGGACCAGCGCATGAGATGGAGCCGCACCGGCGGCTCCGGCTCGGACCGCGGACAGCCCGCCTCAGGTGAACCGCCGTTCGCCGCCGCGCCCGTCACCGCGTGGCGCAACGCGTTCGTCACCAGCTCCGAGACGACGAGCGACACGTCGTCGAAGCGCTCCCCGAGCCCCCACCCCTCCAGCGTCTCGTGCGTGAACCTCCGCGCCCCCCGCACCGCGTCCAGCCGGGCGGGCAGCGCACAGGAGGCGGATCCGTCCACGTCTCCCACGTCCAACGGCGGCAGCTGCCGCCTCAAAGGCTCGAGCATGGTCGATCCATTCGTCCCCATGCGAGGCACTCCCGGGATTCGCGTACGAAGCGATACAGCGGATGGCGCGAGGCGGTGCAGACAAGCAGGCGGTGCGGTCGAGCGGCGGCGCGGGCGGCACGGCGGTGGAGAACGGTGCCGGTGGTACGGACGGTGCGGGTGAGGCGAACAACACGAAGCACGACATCGAGCTCGGCGCGCGCGAGCCATGGTTCCGAATGCGTACGGCTGATGCAAGGGCAGATGCACGTGCAGCCGACCCTTCTGTCCCCTTCCTGACCCCACCGCCCCCTTTATTCCCGCAACTCATTTACGGCCCCGGACAAGACTTTCCGTTTCTGTAATCGAACGTGTACGGCCCGAAGCGTTTAATGGCAGACTGCATCACCGAAGACCGCCGCCCCACCGGCGGTTCTGCGCCGGCACGACAGGGAGGGGCTCGCAGACATGACGACCGCAGCCGCAGGTGAACCGAACGGCTCTCTGGTCCGGCGCATCCTCCTGGGGTCCCAGCTGCGCCGGCTGCGCGAGTCCCGGGGGATCACCCGCGAGTCCGCCGGCTACTCGATCCGCGCGTCCGAATCCAAGATCAGTCGGATGGAGTTGGGGCGGGTAAGCTTCAAGTCCCGTGACGTGGAAGACCTGTTGACGCTCTACGGCGTCACCGACCCCGCCGACCGGGGTGCCCTGCTCTCGCTGGCCAAGGAGGCCAACGTCGCGGGCTGGTGGCACAGTTACTCCGACGTGCTGCCCGGCTGGTTCCAGACCTACATCGGCCTGGAGGGCGCCGCCGAGAGCATCAGGAGCTACGAGGTCCAGTTCATCCCCGGCCTGCTGCAGACCGCCGACTACGCGCACGCCGTCGTCACCCGCGGCGCCCCGAACCTCGGTGCCGCCGAGGTCGAACGCCGCGTCGCGCTCCGCCTGGAGCGGCAGAAGATCCTCGTCTCCGAGCGCGCCCCGCACCTGACCTGCGTCCTCGACGAGGCCGCGCTGCGCCGCCCCTACGGCGACCGCGACGTCATGCGCGGCCAGCTCCAGCACCTGATCGAGATCTCCGAGCGTGCGAACGTCACTCTCCAGGTCGTGCCGTTCAGCTTCGGCGGCCACGCGGGGGAGGGCGGGGCTTTCACCCTGCTCGGCTTCCCTGAGTCCGACCTCTCCGACGTCGTCTTCCTGGAGCAGCTCACCGGCGCGCTCTACATCGACAAGCACGAGGAAGTGGCCCTGTACGACCGGGCGATGGCCCGGCTGACCGAGGAGAGCCCGAACCCGGGCGACACCCGCGACCTGCTGCGCGGGCTGCTCCAGCTCATCTGAGGCGCCAACCCTCCCGCGTCCTGCCCGCCACCTGCCCGGTGTCACGCTCGGCCAACCCGTGGCCCGATCGAGACGAACACCCCAACTCGGTTGCCACATCAGTACGATGACGCGACATCAGGTGTTGACGTCTGCAGTAGGGGATCTCATGGCTTCCTTCTTCACGGAACTGGACCGGCAGTACATCGACGGCGAGTGGAAGCCGGGCAGCGGCTCCTGGGACATCGTCGACTTCAACCCCTACAACGGCGACAAGCTGGCATCCATCACCGTCGCGACGGTCGACGAGGTCGACCAGGCCTACCGGGCCGCCGAGCGCGCCCAGCAGGCCTGGGCCGACACCAGCCCGTACGCCCGCCGGCAGGTCTTCGAGCGCGCCATCCGGATCATTGAGGAGCGCGAGGAGGAGATCGGCGAGGCGATCATCGCCGAACTCGGCGGCACCCGGCTGAAGGGCGGCTTCGAGCTCCACCTCGCCAAGGAGATGCTGCGCGAGGCGATCCAGCTGGCGCTGCGCCCGGAGGGGCGGATCATCCCGTCGCCGGTCGACGGCAAGGAGAACCGCGTCTACCGCGAGCCGGTCGGCGTGGTCGGCGTGATCAGCCCGTTCAACTTCCCGCTGCTGCTCTCGATCAAGTCCGTCGCCCCCGCCCTCGCGCTCGGCAACGCGGTCGTCCTCAAGCCGCACCAGAACACCCCGGTCTGCGGCGGCACCCTCGTGGCCAAGATATTCGAGGACGCCGGCCTGCCCCCGGGCCTGCTCAACGTGGTCGTCACCGACATCGCCGAGATCGGCGACGCGCTGCTCGAACACCCCGTCCCCTCCGTCATCTCCTTCACCGGCTCCGACAAGGTCGGCCAGCACGTGGCCACCGTCTGCTCGGCGAACTTCAAGAAGTTCGTGCTGGAGCTCGGCGGGAACAGCGCGCTGATCGTCCTGGACGACGCCGACGTCGACTACGCCGTCGACGCCGCGGTCTTCAGCCGGTACGTGCACCAGGGCCAGGTCTGCATGGCGGCCAACCGGGTGCTCGTGGACCGCAGCCTGGAGGCGGAGTTCACCGAGAAGTTCGTCGCGAAGGTGCGGACCCTCAAGGTCGGCGACCCGACCTCGCCCGACACCGTCATCGGCCCGCTGATCAACGCCACGCAGGCCGAGAACATCACGGCCACCGTCGACCAGGCCATCGCCGACGGCGCCACCGCGCTGCTGCGCGGCGAGGCCGACGGCAACCTCGTCTCGCCCTCCGTCCTCACCGGCATCGCCGCCGACGCGCCGATCCTGAAGGAGGAGGTCTTCGGCCCCGTGGCGCTGATCATCCCCTTCGACGGCGAGGACGACGCGATCCGCATCGCCAACGACACCCCCTACGGCCTCAGCGGCGCCGTGCACACCGCGGACGTCGAGCGCGGGGTGCGCCTCGCGCGGCGGGTGCGGACCGGCATGATCCACATCAACGACGGGACGGTGGCCGACGAGGCGATCGTGCCCTTCGGGGGCGAGAAGCGCTCCGGCCTCGGCCGGCTGAACGGCGACGCCAACTGGGACGTCTTCACCACCCAGAAGTGGGTCTCCATCCAGAACGGCCGCACCCACTTCCCGTTCTGACCCGCCCCTTCCCGTTCCGGCCCACCCCGACCGCCGGCCCGGCCGCTCCCGGCGGCCCCCGGGGCCGCACGCCCTCCCGTACCCTCGTCAAAATTGACGAGTCCGTGCCCGCTCCGGCGGGCGCGGGGGTACGGGAGGTGCGGAGCCATGAGCGCGATCCGGCTGTTGGTCCTCGGCGCCGTGCGGCAGCACGGCCGGGCGCACGGCTACCAGGTGCGCAACGACCTGGAGTACTGGGGCGCCCACGAGTGGTCCAACGCCAAGCCCGGGTCGATCTACCACGCGCTCAAGCAGATGGCGAAGCAGGGACTCCTCTTCGCCCACGAGGTCGCCCCCTCCACGGCGGGCGGCCCGCCCCGCGTCGAGTACGAGCTGACCCCGCGCGGCGGCGACGAGTACTTCCAGCTCCTGCGCGAAGCGGTGTCCGCGCACGACGAGAAGACGGACGTGCTCTCCGCGGGCATCGGCTTCATCGTCGACCTGCCGCGGAGGGAGGCCGTCGAGCTCCTCGAGAAGCGGCTGGCGGGCCTCGCGGAGTGGCGCAAGGCGGTCACCGACCACTACGTCCCCGAGGAGGGGCCGGGGCAGTACGGCCACATCGGCGAGATCATGAACATGTGGCTGCACTCGGCCGACGCCGGCGCGGACTGGACCCGCGGTCTCATCGAGCGCATCAAGGGCGGGGCGTACGTCTTCGCGGGGGAGGGCGACCCGTTCTTCGGCGTCCTGCCGGAGGACGAGGAGAACCCGTACGCGACGGACTACGTGCACCCGGACGACATGCGGTGACGCCGGGGGCCTGTGTCGGCAGCGGTGGCCCGTCCTGACTAATCAAGTTTGACGACCTTCCCCCGCGGGTGTACTTTCCGGTTGCGCCCCGGTAGTCAAGTTTGATCAATGAGGGGTGCCGTATCGGCATGGCCCGATGCCCGATGCCCGACGCCCGACCAGGAGGCAGCGTGATCGTCGTAGAAGGACTCCAGAAGCGGTACGGGGAGAAACGTGCGCTCGACGGCCTCGACCTCGCCGTAGCCGCCGGCACCGTGCACGCCGTCCTCGGCCCGAACGGAGCCGGCAAGACCACCGCGGTCCGCGTCCTGTCCACGCTGCTGCGCCCGGACGGCGGCCGCGCCCGCGTCGCCGGCGTCGATGTCGTCGAACGCCCTCGCGAGGTCCGCCGCCGCATCGGCCTGCTCGGTCAGAGCGCCGCTCTCGACGAAGAGCTCAGCGGTCGGCAGAACCTGGAGATGTTCGGCCGGCTCCACCACCTCGGCGCCCGCGGGGCCGGCACCCGCGCCGACGAGCTGCTCACCCGGTTCGACCTCGGCGACACGGGGCGCAAGGCCGTCAAGCAGTACAGCGGCGGCATGCGCCGCCGGCTCGACCTGGCCGCCTCGCTCATCACCGAGCCCGCCGTCCTCTTCCTCGACGAGCCCACCACCGGCCTCGACCCGCGCGGCCGCACCGAGGTCTGGAACGCCGTCCGCTCCCTGGTCGGCGGCGGCACGACCGTGCTGCTCACCACCCAGTACCTGGAGGAGGCCGACCGGCTGGCGGACCTGATCTCGCTCGTGGACGGCGGCCGGGTCGTCGCCGAGGGCACCGCCGACGAGCTGAAGACCCGCACCGGCGGCGACCGCGTCGAGGTCGTCCTGCGGGACGCGGGGCAGGTCGCGGACGCGGCCCGGCTGCTCGGCCCCGAGGCCGCCGCCGACCCCGACCGGCGGCGCGTCACCGCGCCCGTGCCGCCCGGCGGCCGGGTCGCCGCCCTGGCCGCCGCGGTCCGCGCCCTGGAGGACGCCGGCCTCGACGCAGAGGACGTGGCGATCCGCCGCCCCACGCTGGACGAGGTGTTCCTGCACCTGACCGGGGCCTCTTCGAGGACGCCGCACGGATCCGCACCGACGCCCGAGGAGGCTGCCGCATGAGTAGTCCGTCCTTGACCACTCCCCTCGGGGCCGACGGCTCCCGACCCTCCTCACCGGCTCCGTCCGTAGCGCCGGAGCACCGGTTCGCCCACACCCTCGCCGACTGCTGGACCATGACCCGGCGCGAGCTCGCCCACTGGGGGCGGCAGCCCGCACAGGTCGTCGTCGGGCTGGTCTTCCCGGTGATGCTGCTGCTGATGTTCGGCTACCTCATCGGCGGCGGACGCGGCCTCGAAGGCGACTACATGGCCTACCTGCTCCCCGGCATGCTCGCCCTGTCCATGGCCTTCGGCCTGGAGGCGACCATGCTCGCGGTGACCCAGGACCTCCAGAAGGGCGTCATCGACCGCTTCCGCGCCATGCCGATGGCGTCCGGTGCGGTCCTGGTCGGACGCGCGGCCGCCGACATGATCCAGTCCGCGGTCGCCCTCGCCGTCATGGCCGGCGTCGGCCTCGCCCTCGGCTGGCGCTGGAACGGCGGCCTCGCCGCGGGGTTCGCCGCGCTCGGCCTGCTGCTGCTCCTGCGGTTCGCGATGCTCTGGGCGGGCATCCACCTCGCGATGGTCGCGGGCCGCACCGAGCTGGTGCAGGCGGTGCAGATCCTCGTCTGGCCGATCGGCTTCTTCTCCAACGCCTTCGCCACCCCCGAGGCCATGCCCGGCTGGCTCGGCGCCGCCGTCGAGTGGAACCCCCTCTCCGCGACGGCGACCGCGGCCCGCGACCTCTTCGGCAACCCGACCGGCGCGCCCGGCAGCTGGGCCTCCGACCACGCCGAACTCCTCGCCCTCGCCTGGCCGGTGGCCCTCACGGCGGTCTTCTTCCCGCTGGCGGTACGGCGGTTCGCCCACCTGAGCGGGTAGGCGACAGGGGGCGGGGCGGCACGTCCCGGGCGGCCGCGCCCGCCGGGCGAACCGGCCGGAGGCCGGGTGAGGCGTGCGCGCGGCGGGCGTTTCCGCATGCCGGGCGCAGCCCGTGTGCCCGCCGACGCGCGGGCGCGGGCGTCGCAAGCCGTTCCGTCCCGCGCCGGCTCAGTGGTGGAAGCCCGTGGCCCCGCGCTGCCCGCTCGCTCCCCGTCGCAACGGCCCGTCCTGTGCCCGCAGCTCCGGTAGCAGGGACTCCAGGTCCCCCAGGAACAGCTCGGCCAGGTCCGAGGAGAAGCCGTTGCGGCAGACGACGCGCAGCACCGACAGGTCCTCCCGGTTCGCCGGGAAGGTGTACGCGGGCACGAGCCAGCCGCGTTCGCGGAGCCGCCGTGAGACGTCGAAGACGTCGAAGGCGGTCACCCCGGGCGCGGTGGTGAAGGCGAACACCGGCAGTTCGTCGCCCCGGGTCAGCAGCCGGAAGTCGTCCATCGCCCCGATCCGGTCCGCGAGCGAGGTGGCGACGGACCGGGCGGCCTGCTGCACCGCCCGGTAGCCCTCCCGGCCCAGCCGCAGGAACGTGTAGTACTGCGCGACCACCTGCGCGCCGGGCCGGGAGAAGTTCAGCGCGAACGTCGGCATGTCCCCGCCGAGGTAGTTCACCCGGAACACCAGCTCCTCCGGCAGGCACGACGCGTCCCGCCACAGCGCCCAGCCGACCCCCGGGTAGACAAGGCCGTACTTGTGCCCCGAGGTGTTGATCGACGCCACCCGCGGCAGCCGGAAGTCCCAGACCAGGTCGGGGTCGAGGAACGGGGCGACCATGCCGCCGGACGCGCCGTCCACATGGACCGGGACGTCGAGCCCGGTCCGCTCCCGCCACTCGTCAAGCGCGGAGCAGAGCGCGGCGACCGGCTCGTAGGAGCCGTCGAACGTCGAGCCGAGCACTGCCACGACGCCGATCGTGTTCTCGTCGCACAGCTCGACCGCGGCCTGCGGATCGAGGTGGAAGCGGTCGCCCTCCATCGGGACGAGCCGCGCCTCCACCTCCCAGAAGGTGCAGAACTTCTCCCAGCAGACCTGCACGTTCGCGCCCATCACCAGGTTCGGGCGGGCCGTCGCCGGATAGCCCGGCGTCCGCGCCGCCCACCGCCGCTTGAGCGCCATCCCGGCGAGCATGCACGCCTCGCTCGACCCGGTCGTCGAGCAGCCGACGGCCTCCGGCGCGTGCCACAGCTCACCGAGCATCGCCACGCAGCGCCGCTCCAGCTCGGCGGTGCGGGGGTACTCATCCTTGTCGATCATGTTCTTGTCGCGGCACTCCGCCATCAGCACGCCCGCCTGCGGCTCCATCCACGTGGTGACGAACGTGGCGAGGTTGAGCCGGGAGTTCCCGTCGAGCATCAGCTCGTCGTGCACCAGCTGGTACGCGGTGGCCGGCGGCAGCGGCTGCTCGCCGAGCCGCTCGGTCGGCGGCGCCTCGGTCATGTCCGCGACCGGGTCCGCCTCTCCGAAGAACGGGTTCACGGCGTGCGGACGGCCGGGCCCGGCCTCTCCCTTGTGCAGCGGCGACATGATCGGCGATGCTCCTCGCGTGGTGCCGGAATGATCCTGATTGCACGGTAAGTCGACGTGCGGGCCGACGCCCGTCGGAGCACCCCGCCCCGCGGGCTTGCACCTCACGCGACGTGAGGAGCCACGCTGGGGCACGTACCGCGAGAGCCGCGGTACGGCCGGACGGGAACCCGAGGAGTGGAGTGGTCGACGTGGACTACTCGGTGGGGCAGGTCGCCGGGATCGCCGGCGTCACGGTGCGCACGCTGCACCACTACGACGCGATCGGGCTGCTCTCGCCGAGCGCGCGCAGCCGCACGGGACACCGGCGCTACGGCGACGGCGACCTCGACCGGCTGCAGCAGATCCTCTTCTACCGCGAGCTCGGATTCCCCCTCGACCAGGTCGCGTCCCTCCTGGACGACCCGCACGCGGACCCCCGCGCCCACCTGCGGCGGCAGCACGCCCTGCTGTCGGCGCGGATCGAGCGGCTCCAGGAGATGGCCGCGGCCGTCGCTACCGCCATGGAGGCACAGAAGATGGGCATCAGGCTCACCCCCGAGGAGAAGTTCGAGGTCTTCGGCGACCACGACCCCGACCGGTACGCGGCGGAGGCGGAGGACCGCTGGGGCGGCACGGACGCCTACGCGGAGTCCGCCCGGCGCACCGCCGCGTACACCAAGGACGACTGGATCCGCGTCCAGGCCGAGCAGACCGACTGGAACAACCGCTTCGCCGCGCTCATGGCCACCGGCGCGGACGCCGCGGACGAGGCCGCGATGGATCTCGCCGAGGAGGCCCGCGCACTGATCCGGCGCAACTACTACGACTGCACCTACGAGATCCACGTCGGCCTGGGGGAGATGTACGTCGCGGACGAGCGCTTCACCGCGTACTACGAGGCGATCCGGCCGGGCATGGCCGCGTTCCTGCGGGACGCGATCCTCGCCAACGCGCTGCGGAACACGTAGGACGGCCCGGTGGGGGCGGTGGTCGGTCGCCGACGCCCCCACCGGCGGCGCGGGATCGGGTGCGGGCTCGGAGGGTGTCGGACCCGGATCGCAGTGATCAATTTTGACCACTTCCGTCCGCTAGTCTGGTCCGGCCCGCTGGAACCAGCCTCTGCCCAGGCGCGTTGTAGCTTTGGCCCGCGGTGCATCCACCGGTGCGTGCCGACCGAACCCCGCCCGACCACCCACACCCAGGAGTCCGGACCCGTGAATACGCTTGCGCTCGGCCCGAGCTGGCTGGACCCGGACTACCTGATCCAGACCTTCGGTCTGATCGGTGTCCTGGTCATCGTCTTCGCCGAATCCGGGCTGCTCATCGGGTTCTTCCTGCCGGGCGACTCGCTGCTCTTCACCACCGGTCTGCTCGTGACGACCAACAAGCTCGACACCCCTCTGTGGCTGGTCTGCACCCTGATCGTGCTCGCCGCGGTCGCCGGCGACCAGGTCGGCTACCTGTTCGGCCGCAAGGTCGGGCCCGCGCTGTTCAAGCGCCCCGACTCCCGGCTCTTCAAGCAGGAGAACGTCGAGAAGGCGCACGTCTTCTTCGAGAAGCACGGGCCCAAGTCGCTGATCCTGGCCCGCTTCGTGCCGATCGTGCGCACGTTCACCCCGATCATCGCCGGCGTCAGCCGCATGAACTACCGCTCGTTCGTCGTCTTCAACATCATCGGCGGCGTCCTGTGGGGTGCGGGCGTCACGCTCCTCGGCGCGGCGCTCGGCCAGATCGACTTCGTGCACGAGCACATCGAGATGATCCTGATCATGATCGTCCTGATCTCGGTCGTGCCGATCGTCGTCGAGGTCCTGCGGGCCCGCAGCCAGGCGAAGAAGAACCCGGCCCCGGCGGCCGAGGCCGCGCCCGCCTCCTCGCAGGACGACACGCAGCACCACCCGCTCCCGCCGGAGGTCCCGTACCCGGGGCAGACCGCGCAGTCCGGTCA
>NZ_JBHWZH010000012.1:9883-73239 GCF_042728285.1 Streptomyces sp. NPDC060194
CAGGCCCCGTACTCCGGTCAGGCAGCGCATTCCGGTCAGGCCGCGTACCCGGGGCAGACCCGGGATCAGGGCCAGGCTCCGTACCCGGGACAGACCGCGCAGTCCGGTCAGGCCCCGTACTCCGGTCAGGCAGCGCATTCCGGTCAGGCCGCGTACCCGGGGCAGACCCGGGATCAGGGCCAGGCTCCGTACCCGGGACAGACTGCGCAGTCCGGTCGGCCGTCGTACCCGGGGCAGAACCCGTACCCCGGTCAGGGCGGGTACCCGGGTCAGGCGCCGCAGGCCGGCCAGGGCGGTTACCCGGGTCAGGCCCCGTACCCCGGTCAGGGTGGGTACCCGGGTCGGGGTCCGCAGTCCGGTCAGGCCGGGTATCCGAGCCAGGCTCCGGATGCCGGGCAGGCCCCGTACCCAGGGCAGGGCCAGTACTCCGGTCAGGCCCAGAACGCGGGCCAGGCCCCGCACCCGGGCCAGGCCCCGTACCCCGGCCACGCTCCCCACGCCGGGCAGCCCCAGCAGCCCGGGCAGGACGACTACCCGGGCCAGGATCCCCACTCCGACCAGCCGCCGAACCGCGGCCGTCACGCCAAGCGCTGACGTCGTACGCCGTCCGGCCTAGAAGCCTCGCGTCCGCTTCGCCGCCCGCCGTGCCGGGCCGCCGCCCGCGCCGTGCAGGAACATCCGGGACAGCTCGCTCCCGAGGTTGACCCCGATCGCGATGGCCAGCGCCAGCGCCGCCGCGTTGGCGAGGGACTGCAACCCCGCGTTGAGGTTCCCCTGCGCGACCGACAGCAGACCGAAGTACGTCGCACTACCCGGCAGCAGCGGCCCGATCGCCGCCGTCAGGTACGGCAGCGCGGAGGCGAACCGGTACCGGGACATCAGCTGCCCGAACAGCCCCACGAGCCCCGCCGCGATCGCCGTCGCGGCCACCGGCGGCAGGCCCCCCTCCACCACGAGCACCCCGTACACCGCCCACGCGACCCCGCCGTTGAGCGTCACGAGCAGCACCGTGTTCCGCTCCTGCTGCAGCAGCACGGCGAAGGCGAACGACAGCGCCATCGCCGCGAGCAGCTGGATCAGCGGCCGGTTCACGCTGTGGATCGACGTCTGCGGCTGCAGCCCGGCGTCGAACGTGACGCCGATGGCCAGCACCGCGAGCACGCCGATGACGATGCCGACGATCAGGTAGCAGACCTCGAGCAGGCGCGCCGCGGCGGTGATGTAGAAGCCGGTCAGTCCGTCCTGCACGCCCGCGACCAGCGCCCGCCCCGGGATCAGCGCGAAGAGCCCACCGGTGATCACCGCGGACGCGGGCGCGTTGAGCGGGGTGAGGCTCAGCAGCACCCCCATCGAGGCCGGTGGCGTCGCCGCGGCCACGAACTGGTAGAACTCCGGCATCCCGCGGCCCGCGAACAGCCAGGCCAGCCGGTCGCCGAGCATCGCGCTGACCGCCGCGGCCAGGAACACCACCCAGTCACCGCCGACGAGCACGGAGGCCGCGCCCGCGAGCAGCCCGCCGGCCGCCGTCAGCGCCCATCCGGGGTACGGGTGCCGGTTCCGTCGGATCTCGGCCAGCCCGCGGTAGGCGTCCTCCAGGGTGATCTCGGTGTCCGGCGTGCAGATGTCGTCGACCAGCCGGTAGACCGCCGCGAGCCGCGTGTAGTCCGTGCCCCGCCGCCGCACCGTCCGCGACGCGGTGACCGGGTCGTCCACCAGCGAGGGCTGGTACGACATCGACAGCAGCGTGAAGGTGACGTTCGGTTCGCAGCGGTCGAGGCCGTAGGAGCGGGAGACGGCGAACATCGCGGCCTCGACGTCCTCGGCGCCCTCGCCGCCCGCGAGCAACAGCTCGCCGATACGCAGGGTCAGGTCGAGGACGCGCGGGACGGCGGGCCCGGTGTCGTCCTGCTTCTGCACCCGGTCGGGAGCGGGGCGCTCGGCGACGGGCATCCGGAGCATCGTCCGCATCCGGTCCTGCCACGGCGACTCCTTGGTCAGCGTGACCTTCGGGATACCGTGCGCGGGAGTGAACGCGGGAAGGCCGTGCTGGCCCGTCCAGGTGTTCGGCGAACCCGGCGGATGCGCCGATCCGGCGTCGGCCTGATCCGCGGGAGTGGTGAAGGCGGAGCCCTCCGGCTCCTCCGGGGCGGGGACGGCGAAGCCCTTGGGAAGGGTGAACTCGGAGGTCGGGTGCTCCTCCTCGACCAGGTGGGCGGCGGGTTGCGGCACTCCGAGCGGCGGGGAGAACGCGCTGTGCGCCTCGTCGGACTGCGGCTTGCGGTCCTCCGGCTCGGCGTGGTTGTCCGCCGCCACTTCCTCACCTCTTCCCGTCGGCCGCGCCCGGCGGCGCCATGATCCACATGTTCGTTCCCAGTATGCGTCCGCACATGCGAACGGGCCGCCCGCCCCCGATGGGGGAGAGACGGCCCGTCACTGGTCGAGCGGGACTACCTCAGTGGGCGTCGCCCTGCGCCTGCAGGCGCTTGTAGGACGCCTCGACCTCGGCCTCGGCCTCGGTGCGGCCGACCCAGTCCGCACCCTCGACGGACTTGCCGGGCTCCAGGTCCTTGTAGACCTCGAAGAAGTGCTGGATCTCCAGGCGGTCGAACTCCGACACGTGGTGGATGTCGCGCAGGTGCTCCACGCGCGGGTCCGAGGCGGGAACGCACAGCAGCTTGTCGTCGCCGCCGGCCTCGTCCGTCATGCGGAACATGCCGATCGCGCGGCACTTGATGACGCAGCCCGGGAACGTCGGCTCGTCGAGCAGGACGAGCGCGTCCAGCGGGTCGCCGTCCTCGCCGAGGGTGTTCTCGACGAATCCGTAGTCCGCGGGGTAGCTGGTGGACGTGAAGAGCCGACGGTCGAGACGAATCCGACCGGTCTCGTGGTCCACCTCGTACTTGTTCCGCGAACCCTTCGGAATCTCGATGGTGACGTCGAACTCCACGGGTGGCTCCTCCATGATCAACACATACGAACGGTGCTTTAGTGTCCCCTACGCAGCGTGGTGATCGCGAAAGGGGCTGGTGACACGTGCCAGAGACCGGGACCTTGCGACTCGTGGCGGGCTCGGCCGCCCTCGGCCTGGCCCTTTCGGCCGGGTCGCTGGCCGCGGCCGGCCCCTGGGACAACGGTCAGCGTAAGGCCGAGCGGGAGTGGGCGGCCGTCCGGGAGGCCACGGGTGGCGCACATCACGGCGACGGACGGGCCGAAGCCGGTCCGCGCGCCCCCGCGGCGGCCCCGAGCGCCCCCGGCGTCCTCGTCGCCGCGGGCACCACCGCGTCCGCGCCCGACGCCCGCGCCCTCGCCGCCGCGCTCGACCCGCTGGTGAAGTCCCCCGCCCTCGGCACCGCCCACTCAGCGGCCGTCGTCGACGCCGCCACCGGCAGGCTCCTCTACGGCTCCGACGAGGACGAGCAGCTCGCCCCCGCCTCCGTCACCAAGATCGCCACCGCCGTCGCGGCCCTCACCGCGCTCGGACCCGAGCACCGGATCTCCACCCCGGTCGTGCGGGACGGCTCCGACCGCCTCTTCCTGGTCGGCGCCGGCGACGCCAGTCTCGACGACGCCCGCCTGAAGCGGCTCGCCTCCGACACCGCCCGCGTCCTTGGCCGGGGCGCGCGGGTCGCGCTGGCCTACGACACCTCCCGGTTCACCGGACCCGTCCGGCACCCGCTCGGCGTCAACCCGAACATCGCGCCCGTCACCGCGCTCACCGTCGACGAGGGACGGCTCGACGGCTCGGACCACGGTCCCGCCGAGCGGTCCGCGGACCCGGCGAAGGCGGCCGGCGAGCGGTTCGCCGAGCTGCTGCGCGACGAGGGCGTCCGGGTGGACGGGGTGAAGCCCGGCAAGGCGCCCGGCGGAGCCGACCCGGTCGCCGCTACCGCGTCGCCCACCGTCGCGGAGCTGGTCGAGCGGATGCTGACCCACAGCGACAACGACCTCGCGGAGTCGCTCGCCCGGCAGACCGCCCTCGCCACCGACGAGAAGCCCGACTTCGACGGTTCGGCCCGGGCCGTCCAGGCCCAACTGGACCGGCTCGACCTCCCCGGCAGCAGCCGGATCGCTGACGGCAGCGGCCTCGACCGCTCCGGCCGGCTCTCCGCCTCCCGGCTCGCCGCGCTGCTCGCCCGGGCCGCGGGCCCGGACCACGCCGCCCTGCGCCCCGCACTCACCGGCCTCCCCGTCGCCGGCTTCACCGGAACCCTGCAGAAGCGCTACGGCAAGGGCTCGGCCGGCACCGGGCTCGTCCGGGCCAAGACCGGCACCCTGACCGGTGTCAACACCCTCGCCGGCACCGTCCTCGACACCGAGGGCCGCCTCCTCTCCTTCGCCTTCCTCACCTCCGGTACCACCGACCCCCAGGCCGCCCAGCACGCCCTGGACACGCTTGCCACCAAGGTCGCCGCGTGCGGCTGCCGCTGACCACACCCCCTCTCCCACGGATCCCGCAGACCGGACCGGACCGGGCCCGACTCCCCGCGACCCACGCTCGCGGGTTCAGCGGGCCGGTCCGAAACACCCGCTGCCTCTGATACACCGCTCGGCCCGCCCGGGTTCCCCTCCCGCCCACGCCATTTCCGACGGCTTCCCCCTCCCCGCCGTGCCCCCGCCCCGCCCCGGCCGGATCGCCCGCCCCACCCGTCCCAACCCTCTCCACCCCCGGCGGCGACCACGTACGGTTGACGCATGACGCGTATCGGTGGTGCCGAGATGGTCGACTGGAACCTCGCCGTGGCGACGGCCAAGCGGTTCGTGCGCCCGGGGCCCGAGGTCAGCCGGGAGGAGGCGCGGGCGGTCGTCGCCGAGCTGCGGCGGCACGCGAAGGCCGCCGAGGAGCACGTCCGGGAGTTCACCCGGATGTTCCCCGAGGGCGCCGAGGTGCACGACACCCCCGTGCTCGTCGTCGACCGGGCCGGCTGGGTCAAGGCGAACGTGGCCGGCTTCCGGCACCTGCTGAAGCCGCTCCTGACGAAGCTGCAGGAGCGCAGGACCGCGCCCGCCGGCGCCGTGATGAGCGCGGTGGGCGGCAAGGTCACCGGCGTCGAGCTCGGCATGATGCTCAGCTTCCTGGCCTCCCGCGTCCTCGGTCAGTACGAGACCTTCGCCCCCGCCACCCGAGACCTGCCCGCCGGCGAGCCGACCGGCGGCCGGCTGCTGCTCGTCGCGCCGAACATCGTCCACGTGGAGCGCGAACTGGAGGTCGACCCGCACGACTTCCGCCTCTGGGTCTGCCTCCACGAGGAGACGCACCGCACGCAGTTCACCGCGGTGCCCTGGCTCCGCGACCACCTGGAGGGGGAGATCCAGGCCTTCCTCGCCGAGACCGACATGGACCCGATGACCGTCCTGGAGCGGCTGCGCGAGGCCGCCCAGGCGCTCGCCGGGAACCGGGTCGCCGGCGAACGCGTGCCCGCGGACGACGACTCCGGGACCGACACCGACGGCCGCTCCTTCGTCGAGCTGGTGCAGACCCCCGCCCAGCGCGAGATCCTCGGCCGGCTCACCGCCGTGATGTCCCTCCTGGAGGGCCACGCCGACTACGTGATGGACGGCGTCGGCCCCCAGGTGGTGCCCTCGGTCGCCGAGATCCGCGAGAAGTTCCAGCAGCGCCGGGCCAAGGGCGCCTCCCGGCTCGACCTCGCCCTGCGCAAGCTGCTCGGTCTGGACGCCAAGCTCCGGCAGTACCGCGACGGCGAGAGGTTCGTCCGCGCGGTCGTCGAGGAGGTCGGCATGGACGGCTTCAACCGGGTGTGGACCTCGCCCAACACCCTGCCGACGAAGGCGGAGATCGCCAGGCCCGCGGAGTGGGTCGCGCGGGTGCACCGTAAGGGGGAGTGACCCGGCAGGCGGTACCTTCGGCGGGGATGCGGCACCCAGGGACCTCGACATTCACCCGTCCGAGGGACCTCGGCGCCGTCGTGGGCGTGCCATCCTCGGACAGAACACCCGGTTCTGTAACCGTTGACGCACTCTGTGTGACCAAATCGGCGCACGGCAGTTACTCAGATCGGGCCCGCTCCCGGGCCCGCGGTACAGCCGAGTTCCACACCGTTCCCACGAAGGGATACCGGACATGGGTCCCCACCCCGCGGTCGCAGCGATACGCCTGGCGGTTCGCCGCGTAATCCAGGACGTCCTCACCGAGTTCCACGCCTCCGCCCCCGCCGAGCTCCGCGCCGACGCCCCGCCGCCGCTCGTGCTCGTCGCCTGCTCCGGCGGCGCCGACTCCATGGCGCTCGCCTCCGCCCTCGCCTTCGAGGCCCGCCGCACCGGGATCCGGGCCGGCGGGATCACCGTCGACCACGGTCTCCAGGACGGTTCCGACACCCGAGCCGCCGATGTCGTCTCCCGGATGTCCGACCTGGGCCTGGATCCCGTCGAGTCGGTCGCCGTCACGGTCGGCCGCCAGGGCGGCCCCGAGGCCGCCGCCCGCGACGCCCGCTACGCCGCCCTCGACGCCGCCGCCGAACGCCACGGCGCCGCCGCCGTCCTCCTCGGACACACCCGCGACGACCAGGCCGAAACCGTTCTGCTCGGCCTCGCCCGCGGCTCCGGCATCCGCTCGCTGTCCGGCATGGCGGCCGTCTCCGGCGCCCGCGACCGCTACCGCCGCCCGTTCCTCACCCTCGACCGGCAGACCGCGCGCCGCGCCTGCATGGTCCAGTCGCTCCCCGTCTGGGACGACCCGCACAACGCGGACCCGGCCTACACCCGCTCCCGGCTCCGCCAGGACGGACTGCCGGCCCTGGAGAAGGCGCTCGGCAAGGGGGTCGTCGAGGCCCTCGCCCGCACCGCGCAGCTCTCCCGGGACGACGCCGACGCCCTCGACACCTGGGCCGCCCAGGCCGCCGCCACCGTCCTCGACGA
The DNA here is from genome assembly GCF_042728285.1 of Streptomyces sp. NPDC060194. Classification (NCBI taxonomy): domain Bacteria; kingdom Bacillati; phylum Actinomycetota; class Actinomycetes; order Kitasatosporales; family Streptomycetaceae; genus Streptomyces; species Streptomyces sp. NPDC060194. Next base: position 16,757 of record NZ_JBHWZH010000012.1, read on the forward strand.
CGACGGCCGGCTGCTCTGCGCGAAGCTGCACGCCCTGCCGCCCGCCGTACGCCGCCGGGTGCTGCGCCGGGCGGCCATCGACGCCGGCGCCCCCGCCGGCTCGCTCTTCGCCCGGCACATCGAGGAGATCGACCGCCTGATCACGGGCTGGCGCGGCCAGCGGGCCATCAACCTGCCCGGCCGGGTCGAGGCCCAGCGGCAGGGTGGCAGACTGGTCATCCGGCAGAGCTGAAGCAGAAGCTGAGGCAAGCGCTAGTGAAAGTGGCCCGGGTGAACGAGAACGACATGGGCACTGACCTCAAGTCAGTGCTCATCACCAAGGAAGAGATCGACGCGAAGCTGGCCGAGCTGGCCGCGAAGATCGACGCGGAGTACGCCGGCAAGGACCTGCTCATCGTGGGCGTCCTCAAGGGCGCGGTCATGGTCATGGCCGACCTCGCGCGCGCCCTGTCGACCCCCGTCACCATGGACTGGATGGCGGTGTCCTCGTACGGCGCGGGCACCCAGTCCTCCGGCGTCGTGCGCATCCTCAAGGACCTCGACACCGACATCAAGGGCAAGCACGTCCTGATCGTCGAGGACATCATCGACTCCGGCCTGACGCTCTCCTGGCTGCTGTCGAACCTCGGCTCGCGCGAGCCCGCCTCCCTCGAGGTGTGCACCCTGCTGCGCAAGCCGGACGCGGCGAAGGTCGCCATCGACGTGAAGTGGGTCGGCTTCGACATCCCCAACGAGTTCGTGATCGGCTACGGCCTCGACTTCGCCGAGAAGTACCGCAACCTGCCCTTCGTCGGCACCCTCGCCCCCCACGTCTACGGCGGCTGAGCTCCTCCGCTTCCCCGGGACGGCGCCTCGCCCATTGCGGGAACTGTCACCCGTCTTCCGCCGTTGGTACGGAGGAAGACGGGTTTTCCTCGTGGTCCACTGCGGCGTCGGGTGGTTCCGCTGGGGTACCGTCCGAAGAACAGTCTTTGTCGAACTCAACTCATGGCAGGAGGAGCGGGGCGGATTCTCGTCCCGTGTGGATGGACGTGAAGCGATACTTCCGTGGGCCGGTCATGTGGATCGTGCTGGGCGTCCTTGCCGTGGTCGTGTTGATGCAGGTCGTCAGTTCGTCCGGTGGCTACAAGACGGTGGACACCAGCGCGGTCGTCAAGGCGATCAACACCAACCAGATCAAGTCGGCCAAGCTGACCACCGGTGACGACCAGATCATCCGGATCACGCTCAAGGACGACCAGAAGATCAAGGACAGCAGCAAGGTCCAGGCGAGCTACATCGGTACCCAGGGTGCCGCCCTCGCCGACACGCTGCAGGAGAAGTTCGACGCGGGTGACATCGAGGACGGGTACACCGTCAGCCCGACGAAGCAGAACGCCTTCGTGTCGATCCTCTTCACCCTGCTCCCCTTCGTGCTCATCGTCCTGGTCTTCCTCTTCCTGATGAACCAGATGCAGGGCGGCGGCTCGCGCGTCATGCAGTTCGGGAAGTCCAAGGCCAAGCTGATCACCAAGGACACCCCCAAGACGACGTTCGCCGACGTGGCCGGCTCGGACGAGGCCGTCGAGGAGCTCCACGAGATCAAGGAGTTCCTCCAGGAGCCCGCGAAGTTCCAGGCCGTCGGCGCCAAGATCCCCAAGGGCGTGCTGCTGTACGGCCCGCCCGGCACCGGCAAGACCCTGCTCGCCCGCGCGGTGGCCGGCGAGGCGGGCGTCCCCTTCTACTCGATCTCGGGTTCCGACTTCGTCGAGATGTTCGTCGGCGTCGGCGCCTCGCGTGTCCGCGACCTCTTCGAGCAGGCCAAGACGAACGCCCCGGCGATCGTCTTCGTCGACGAGATCGACGCCGTCGGCCGGCACCGCGGTGCGGGCCTCGGCGGCGGCCACGACGAGCGCGAGCAGACCCTCAACCAGCTCCTCGTCGAGATGGACGGCTTCGACGTGAAGGGCGGCGTCATCCTGATCGCCGCCACGAACCGCCCGGACATCCTCGACCCGGCGCTGCTGCGCCCCGGCCGCTTCGACCGGCAGATCGCCGTCGACCGCCCGGACATGCAGGGCCGGCTCGAGATCCTCGAGGTGCACAAGAAGGGCAAGCCCGTCGCCAAGGACGTCGACCTCGGGGCGGTCGCCCGCCGCACCCCCGGCTTCACCGGCGCCGACCTGTCGAACGTGCTGAACGAGGCCGCGCTCCTGACGGCGCGCAGCGACAAGACGCTGATCGACAACGCGTCCCTGGACGAGGCGATCGACCGCGTGGTCGCGGGCCCGCAGAAGCGGACCCGGATCATGTCGGACAAGGAGAAGAAGATCACCGCGTACCACGAGGGCGGACACGCCCTGGTCGCGGCGGCCTCGCCCAACTCCGACCCGGTCCACAAGATCACGATCCTGTCCCGCGGCCGGGCCCTCGGCTACACCATGGTCCTGCCCGACGAGGACAAGTACTCCACCACCCGCAACGAGATGCTGGACCAGCTCGCGTACATGCTGGGCGGCCGCGCCGCGGAGGAGCTCGTCTTCCACGACCCGACCACCGGTGCGGCGAACGACATCGAGAAGGCCACCGCCACGGCCCGTGCGATGGTCACGCAGTACGGCATGACGGAGCGGCTCGGCGCGATCAAGTTCGGCGGCGACAACAGCGAGCCCTTCCTGGGCCGCGAGATGTCGCACTCCCGCGACTACTCGGAAGAGGTCGCGGCGCTGGTCGACGAAGAGGTCAAGAAGCTCATCGAGACCGCGCACAACGAGGCCTGGGAGATCCTCGTCGAGAACCGCGACGTCCTCGACAACCTGGTCCTCGCCCTCCTGGAGAAGGAGACGCTGAACAAGGAGCAGATCGCCGAGATCTTCGCCGGCATCGTGAAGCGCCCGGCCCGCCCGGCGTGGACCGGTTCCTCCCGGCGGACGCCCTCGACCCGGCCCCCGGTCCTCTCCCCGAAGGAGCTCGCGCTGACCAACGGAGCGACGCCCGCCCTCACGGAGAAGGCCTCCCCGGTCGCCGGACCGTCCTCCTCGTCGACGTCCACCGACGCCGTACCGGAGGAGCGCCCGGAGAGCTGACGGCCGGTCCTTCTCACCGACCGGTCCCGGAATGCGGCCCGCGGCCCCCAGGTTCTAGCCTGGGGGCCGCGGCCTTTTCCCTCTTCATCCCGGCCGGCCGCATCTCAGGAACGAGGAACAGATGACCGACCCGGTAACGCTGGAGGCCTTCCAGGCTCCCTCCGGCGACTTCGACGCGAAGCGGGCCGAGAACGCCGTCCGTGAGCTCCTCATCGCCGTCGGCGAGGACCCCGACCGCGAGGGCCTGCGGGACACCCCCGCCCGGGTCGCGCGCGCCTACAAGGAGATATTCGCCGGCCTGCGCCAGCGGCCCGAGGACGTCCTCACCACCACGTTCGACCTCGGCCACGACGAGATGGTCCTCGTCAAGGACATCGAGGTGCAGAGCCACTGCGAGCACCACCTGGTCCCCTTCACCGGGGTGGCCCACGTCGGCTACATCCCCTCGGCCGAGGGGAAGATCACCGGGCTGTCCAAGCTGGCCCGCCTCGTCGATGTCTACGCCCGCCGCCCCCAGGTGCAGGAGCGCCTCACGACGCAGGTCGCCGAGTCCCTCATGGAGATCCTCGAACCGCGGGGCGTCATCGTGGTGATCGAGTGCGAGCACATGTGCATGACGATGCGCGGGGTCCGGAAGCCGGGAGCGAAGACGATCACCTCGGCGGTGCGGGGCCAGCTGCGGGACTCCGCGACGCGGGCCGAGGCGATGAGCCTGATCATGGCGCGCTGAGGCGCGGCGGCGGGCTCTGGCGCGGGGCGGACCGGGGTGCGGGGCTGACTCCCGCACCCCGTGGGACCCGCAAGGTGCGGGAGGGCCCTCGCACGCAGCGAGCACCCGCCCGACGCGGGCCCCGGAACCCGCGGGCCCCGTGCCCGCGGGATACGGCCGAGCTCACACAGCCGCAGGCGGCTGCGCTCCCTCCTCGTCCTCCGGCGGCAGCTTGCACACCCGCTCCAGGAACAGCGCCGCGGCGACCACCCCGACCCCGGCCAGGACCGACAGCCCGGCGTATACGGCCTGGTCGCGCCGTACCGGAACGTCCCACTGCGAGAGCAGGTACACGGCGACCCCGCCGTAGACGCCGGCCACCACCGACACGACCAGCGCGCTGGCCTGGCCGAAGACGAGCGCCCGCGCCGCCATCATCGGCTCGACGCCCTTCGCCCCCGGCACGCGCTGTCGCTGCGCCCGCAGGCGCGACCGCAGCGACAGCGCCGTCGCCAGCAGCACCACGGCGATCACCGCGAGCACCACCGGCGCGGCGACCGGCACCCCGGGCAGGGTGCCCACCGAGTTCCAGAGCTGCGCGCCGGCCCAGGACAGCACCCCGGCCACCACGAACAGCCCCACGAGCGTCCTGATCCGCAACTGGTTCACGCCGTTACCGCCCTCACGTAGATCAGAACGCTACTCGGGCAGCTGGAGTTCCAGGTCGGTCCGCGGGGCGACACCGTCCCGGGAGACCGCGGAGAGCAGTTCGGCGACCGACCCCTGACCCGGCACCCGCGCCTCGGGGTCCACGTCGTACCAGGGGGCCAGCACGAACGCCCGCTGGTGGGCGCGCGGGTGCGGCAGGGTGAGCGCCGGGTCGTCGGAGACGACGTCGGCGTACGCCACGATGTCGACGTCCAGGGTGCGCGGCCCCCACCGCTCGTCGCGGACCCGCTGGAAGGCCTCCTCGACGGCCTGGGCGCGCTCCAGGAGGGACGACGGCGGAAGCGTGGTCTTGATGACGACGACCGCGTTGAAGTACGAGGGCTGCGAGCCGGGATCGACGCCCCAGGGCTCGGTCTCGTAGACCGGCGAGACGGCCTTGACCCGCAGGCCGGGGGTGTCGCCCAGCGCGTCCACGGCCCCCTGGAGGGTCTCCAGCCGGTTGCCGAGGTTGCTGCCGAGCGCGACGACGGCGCGGCGCGGGTTGGACAGCGTCGTGTCCGCGGCGTCGACCTGCTCGACCACGGAGGCCGGCACCGGCTGCACCGTCGGGTCGCTCTGGGGCTGAGGAATCATGCGCGGCTCCGGGTGATGGTGATGGTCACGTCGTCGAACGGGACGGTGATCGGGGCGTCCGGCTTGTGCACGGTCACCTCGACCTCCTGGACGCCGCCGTGCTTCAGGCACTGCTGGGCGATCCGCTCGGCGAGCGTCTCGATCAGGTTGACCGGCTCGCCCTGGACGATGTCGACGACCTCCTCGGCCACGACACCGTAGTGGGCCGTCTTGCCGAGGTCGTCGTCGGCCGCGGCCGGGCGGGTGTCGAGGCCGAGGACCAGGTCGACGATGAACGTCTGGCCCTCTTCGCGCTCCCGGGGGAAGACGCCATGGTTCCCGCGGGCCTTGAGGCCGCGCAGCGCGACACGATCCACGCGAATCACTCCTGCTTCAGTCGTAACGGAGGGCCCCGGGCGAATGCGGTCGCCGTCGACCCCACCGACGAATCTACCTGCGCACACCGACAGCCCCCGCCCACGGGGGCCGGGCGGCCCGTACAGGGCCCCTACCCACCCCGGGCGGCCGCGCCACCCGATCAGCCGGCCGGTTCGGCCCCCGCCGCGCCGCCGGGGCCGCCCTCGCCGCCCGGGCCGCCGTCCTCGTCCTCGTCGGCGAGGACCGGGGAGCCGTGGTGGGACCAGACCTTCCAGCCCTCCGGTGTGCGCCGGAACACGTTGGTGGCGACGACGAGCTGCCCGATGAGCGGGCCCAGCTCGTCGCCGTCCTCGGCGGGACCGCCGCTGAGGATGTTCTCCGAGCAGGTGACCAGCGCGGTGTCCCCCAGGAGGCGCACCTTGACGTCGGTCAGGAAGAACTGGATGTACTCGGTGTTGGCCATGATCAGCGCGTACGAGCGGAGCACCTCGCCGCGGCCGGAGAGGACCGGCCACCCGGGGTGCACGCAGGAGACGTCGTCGCCGTCCAGCCAGAGCTCCGACAGGGTGTCGAAGTCGCCGCGCTCCACGCACTCGTAGAAGACGGTGTTGGCGGCCTCCACGGCCTCGACGTCGGTGCCGGGGGCGGTCACCGGGCACCGGCCACCGCGCGGGCGACGCGCACGGCGTCGGCGGTGGCCCGCACCTCGTGCACGCGGACGGCCCAGGCGCCGGCGTGGGCGGCGAGCGCGGAGACGGCGGCGGTCGCCGCGTCGCGCTCCCGGGCGGGCGGCGGTGCGCCGTCCCGATCGGCGAGGACCCGGCCGAGGAAGCGCTTGCGGGAGGCGGCGACCAGCAGGGGGTGGCCGAGGGCGGCGAGGTCGTCGAGGTGCGCCAGGAGGGCCAGGTCGTGCTCGGCGTGCTTGGCGAAACCGAGTCCCGGGTCGACGATCAGCCGCTCGGGCGCGATGCCCCCCTCGAGGAGGGCGGTGAGCCGCTCGCGCAGCTCCGCGACCACCTCGGACACCACGTCCGCGTAGACGGCCCGGCTGTTCATGTCCTCGCTGAAGCCGCGCCAGTGCATCACCACGAACGGCACGTCCAGGCCGGCGACGACGTCGGGCATCGCCGGATCGGCCAGTCCGCCGCTGACGTCGTTGACCAGCCGCGCCCCCGCGCGGACCGCCTGCTCGGCGACCGAGGCGCGCATGGTGTCCACGGAGACGGTCACGCCCTCGGACGCGAGTCCGCGCACGACCGGGACCACCCGGCGCAGCTCCTCGTCCTCGTCGACCCGGGTCGCGCCCGGGCGGGTCGACTCGCCGCCCACGTCGACCAGGTCGGCGCCCTCGGAGACGAGCTCCATGCCGTGCTTGACGGCGGCCGCGGTGTCGAAGAAGCGGCCGCCGTCGGAGAACGAGTCGGGGGTGACGTTGACGACGCCCATCACCGCGCAGCGGTCCCACCGGGGCAGTCCGCCGGGGCCCTTCGGAGCGCCGTCCGCGCGCAACACAGTCATGCCGCCCAGCCTAGGCCGCTCGGGCGGCCCCGCGCGGCCCGGGGCGCGGGCGCGGGTCAGGGGCGCCGCGCGGTGTTGAGCCGGGCGGCCTGCCGGGTGAGGTGGTCGCGCTCGGCGCGGTCGGCGGCCCGGTCGGCCGCCTCGGCGTACAGCCGGGCCGCGGTGGCCAGGTCGCCGTCGCGCTCGTGGAGGTAGGCGGCGGCGGCCGTGTGGCGGGGCAGGGTGTCGTCGAGGGCGGAAAGGGCTTTCAGGCCGGCGCGGGGGCCGTCGGCCTCCCCGACGGCGACGGCCCGGTTGAGCCGGACGACGGGGCTGTCGGTCAGCCGGGCCAGCTCGTCGTACCACTCGACGATCTGCGGCCAGTCCGTCTCCTGCGCGCGCGGCGCGTCCGCGTGCAGCGCCGCGATCGCCGCCTGCGCCTGGTACTCGCCCAGCCGGTCGCGGGAGAGGGCCGCCTGGAGGATCACGACGCCCTCGGCGATCAGCGACGTGTCCCACCGGTCGCGGTCCTGCTCCGCGAGCGGCACGAGGCTGCCGTCGGACGCCCTCCGCGCCGCACGGCGGGCGTGGTGGAGCAGCATGAGGGCGAGCAGCCCGGCCGCCTCCGGATGGTCGACGGCCGCGGCGAGCTGCCGGGTGAGCCGGATCGCCTCCGCGGACAGGTCGACGTCCCCCGAGTAGCCCTCGTTGAAGACCAGGTAGAGGACCCGGAGCACGGTGGCGACGTCGCCCGGCCGGTCGAACCGCACGTCGGCCACCGTGCGCTTGGCGCGGCTGATGCGCTGCGCCATGGTCGCCTCGGGCACCAGGTAGGCGCGGGCGATCTGGCGGGTGGTGAGCCCGCCCACGGCGCGCAGGGTGAGCGCGACCGCGGACGACGGCGTCAGGGAGGGGTGCGCGCACAGGAAGTACAGCTGGAGCGTGTCGTCCGAGCCCGGCGCGGGTCCTTGGGGCGGCTCCTCCTCGACGCGGTCCTCCCGGCGGCGGCGGGCGGCGTCCGCGCGGCTCGCGTCCAGGAACTTCCGCCAGGCGACCGTGACGAGCCAGCCCCTCGGGTCCCGCGGGGTCTCCTCCGTCCACGCCCGCAGCGCCTCGACCAGCGCCTCCTGGACGGCGTCCTCGGCCGCCGCGAAGTCGGCTCCGCGGCGGACGAGGACGGTGATCACGCCGGGCGTGAGGCTCCTGAGCAGGGCCTCGTCCATGGGTGGGGTCACTCCGAGATGGTGGGGGGCTCGGTGAGGAAGGGGCGCAGCTCCAGCCACTCGTGGATCGGCTTCCCGCCGTACCCGGGTGCCGCCGACAGCTCACCGGCCAGTTCGACGGCCCGCTCGTAGCTGTCGACGTCGATGATCATCCAGCCGGCGATGAGGTCCTTGGTCTCGGCGAACGGGCCGTCGGTGACCGGCGGCCGCCCCTCGCCGTCGTAGCGGACCCAGGTGCCCTCCGGGGCGAGCGCCTGGCCGTCGACGTACTCGCCGCGCTTCTCCAGGCGGGCCGCGAAGTCGTTCATGTACTGGATGTGGTCGGAGATCTCCTGCGGCGTCCACTGGTCCATGGGGACGTCGTTCTGACCCTTCGGGTTGCCGCGGTAGTGCTTCAGCAGCAGGTACTTCGCCATGACGGTTCTCCTCGGTACCGGTGCGGCTCCCTTGCGGCCGCTCTCACCCCTGGGACGGAGCCGGTCCCAGGATCTCGACATCGCCGGGAAGAAATCTTCGGAGATTTTCCGCGCGGCCCGCCGGTGCAGGTCCTGGGGTCCGTCCTCCGGCCTCAGCCGGGCGTGTTGACCGTGTGCAGGGTGACCTCCGCGCGGTCGACGTCGGCGGCGTCCGCGGCCGTCGAGCGGCGCAGCGCCTCGTGCAGGCGGGCGGGGGTGAGCACGCCGAGGAACCGGCCCGCGCTCTTCTCGTCGATGACGGCGATCCAGCCGGCGTCGTGCTGGAGCATCGTGGCGAACGCCTGCCGCAACGGGGCGCCGAGCGGCAGCCACGCCTCCATGCGGTGGGTGCGGTCCCGGACGGTGCCGCTGCCACGGGCCGCGTCCGAGGCGGAGATCCAGCCGCGCAGTTCGTCGTCGGCGTCGAGGACGACGGCCCAGCGGGCGTCGTCGGGCAGCCGCGCGGGCAGCGGGTCGTCGACGTGGACCACGGGCGGCTGGTCCAGGTCGGACAGTTCGATGGGGGTGACGGAGAGCCGCTTGAGGCCGCGGTCGGCGCCCACGAAGTCCGCGACGTACGGCGTGGCGGGCGCGCCGAGGACGGTGGCCGGCGGGTCGAACTGCTCGATGCGGCCGGCCCCGTAGACGGCGATGCGGTCGCCGAGCCGGACCGCCTCCTCGATGTCGTGCGTCACGAACAGGACGGTCTTGCGCAGCGTCTGGTGGAGCTTGCGGAACTCGTTCTGCAGGTGCTCGCGCACGACGGGGTCGACCGCGCCGAACGGCTCGTCCATGAGCAGCACCGGCGGGTCGGCGGCGAGCGCCCGGGCGACGCCGACGCGCTGCCGCTGACCGCCGGAGAGCTGCTCGGGGTAGCGGTCGCCGTACACGGACGGGTCGAGGCCGACCAGGTCGAGCAGTTCGGCCGCCCGGTCCTTGGCCTTGGCGCCCTTCCAGCCGAGCAGGTGGGGGACGGTGGCGGTGTTCTCCAGGACCGTCTTGTGCGGGAAGAGGCCCACCTGCTGGATGACGTATCCGATCCGGCGGCGGAGCTTGACCGGGTCGATGCCGGAGATGTCCTCGCCGTCCAGCAGGATGCGGCCCTCGGTGGGCTCGATCAGGCGGTTGACCATCTTCATGGTGGTGGTCTTGCCGCAGCCCGAGGGGCCGACGAGGGTGACCAGTTCTCCCTCGGCGACCTCGAAGGACAGGTCGTCCACCGCGGTGGTGCCGTCGGGGTAGCGCTTGGTGACGTGCTCGAATCGGATCATGGCTCCCCAGTCTGACGGCTCGTGACGGTCCGATTGTGAACAGAGTGTTATCGCATCATGGCGGGTCTCGGTGATTGTCAGTGCCGGGGTTTAGGGTCGCCAACACATGTTCGACGATGCGCGGGCAAGGAGTCCGGAGGGCCGGGGACCGGGGGAGGTGGGGGCGGCATGAGCGAGGCGAACTGCCTGGTGGCCAACGACTGGATCTGCGGCGAGTACCTGCGCTCCCGCAGCCAGGAGCTGACCGACGCCACCCTCCAGCACATCGGCATCACCTTCGCCTCGGTCGCGATCGGCCTGGCCGTCGCGCTCCCGCTGGCGCTGCTCGCCCGCTCCCGGCGCGGCTTCGCGGGGCCCGTCCTCGGCGTGACCACGGTCCTCTACAGCGTGCCGTCGCTCGCGATGTTCTCGCTGCTGCTGCCGCTCTTCGGGCTCTCGGCGTCCCTGGTGATCACCGGCCTGGTGCTCTACTCGCTGACGATCCTGGTGCGCAACATCCTCGCCGGCCTGGAGTCCGTCCCCGACGAGGCCCGCGAGGCGGCCCGCGGGATGGGCTACGGCCCGCTGCGGCAGCTCTGGGAGGTCGAACTGCCGCTCGCCCTGCCCGCGCTGCTCGCAGGCGTCCGCATCGCCACCGTCTCGACGGTCGCGCTGACCACCGTCGGGGCGATCGTCGGGTACGGGGGCCTCGGCACGCTCATCGTCGACGGCCTGGACAGCACGTTCAAGGCGCAGGTGCTCTCCGCCTCCGTGCTGTGCGTGCTGCTGGCGATCGTCGCCGACCTGCTGCTGCTCGGGCTCCAGCGGCTCCTGACGCCGTGGACGCGCGTGAGCGGCGGACCGTCGTCCCGCGCGGCGGGCCGCCGGCGGCGGGCGAGTGCGGGCAGGGCGGTGGAGAGCATATGAACGGGCTGACCGGTGCCTTCGAGTGGCTGGCGGACGGGTCCAACTGGGACGGCGAGAGCGGGGTGTGGCACCGCCTCGTCGAGCACCTCTACTTCAGCGGCGTCTGCCTCGCCGTCGCCTGCCTGATCGCGCTGCCGGTCGCCCTGGCCCTCGGCCACCTCGGCAAGGGAGGCACCCTCGCCGTCAACCTCGCCAACATCGGCCGGGCGGTGCCGACGCTCGCCGTCCTCATCCTGCTGACCCTCACCCCGCTCGGCCGGATCGGGGACCTGCCGACGCTGATCGCGCTCGTGCTGTTCTCGGTGCCGCCGCTGCTGACCAACGCCTACGTGGGGATGCGCGAGGTGGACCGGGCGGTCGTCGAGGCGGCGCGCGGCATGGGGATGAGCGGCGGGCAGGTCTTCCGCCGCGTCGAGCTGCCCCTCGCCTACCCGATGATCATGACCGGACTGCGCTCGGCGGCCGTCCAGGTGGTCGCCACGGCGACGCTGGCGGCGATGGCGGGGGAGGGGGGACTCGGGCGGATCATCACCGCCGGGTTCAACCTCCAGAACACCCCGCAGGTGGTGGCCGGCGCGCTGCTCGTCGCGGCGCTCGCTCTCGTCGTCGAGGGCGTCCTCGTCCTCGCCGGGCGGGCGTTCAGCCCGCTGCGGCGCAAGCCCCGCCCCGCCGCGGCGGGCACCTGATCCGACTGGCCGACCGAACCGACGCACAGTGAAATCTGGACGGAGAACGACATGAGCAGGTCCTCGCGTATCGCGGGTGTGGCACTGGTGGTGGCGGCGCTGACCGGTGGGCTCGCGGCCTGCGGAGGCGAGAGCCTGGAGGGCGACAAGGGCTCGGACAAGGCGTCCACCGGCTCCGACGCCTCGGGCGCCGAGAAGAAGGGCGCCCTCGTGGTCGGCTCGGCCGGCTTCACCGAGGCCAAGGTGATGGCCTCGCTCTACGAGCAGCTGCTCGACGACGCGGGGTACGACGCCTCCGTCAAGAGCGTCGAGAACCGCGAGCTGTACGAGCCGGCCCTGGAGAAGGGCGAGATCGACGTCGTCCCCGAGTACGCGGCGACCCTCGCCGAGTTCCTCAACCTGAAGAAGGACGCCAAGGCCGAGCCGGTCGCCTCCAGCGACGTGGACGCGACCGTCGCCGCGCTGACGAAGCTGGCGGAGCCGCTCGGTCTCAAGGTGCTGCCCGCCGGCGAGGCCGTCGACCAGAACGCGTTCGCGGTGTCGAAGGGCTACGCGGAGAAGAACAAGCTGAAGACGCTCTCCGACCTGGGCGCGTCCGACCTCAGGGTGAAGATCGCCGCGGGCGACGAGTGCGAGGTGCGGCCGTTCTGCGCGCCGGGCCTGAAGTCGAAGTACGGCATCGACGTCACCGGCATCGATCCCAAGGGCGTCGGCACCCCGCAGGCGAAGCAGTCCGTCAAGGACGGCGCCAACCAGCTGGTGCTGACCACGACCACGGACGCCACCCTGGACTCCTTCGACCTCGTGCTCCTGGAGGACGACAAGAAGCTCCAGAACGCCGACAACCTGCTGCCCGTGGTGAACGCGAAGGACGCCGGCGACCAGGAGATCGCCGACGCCCTGGCCAAGCTCACCGAGGTCCTCACCACCGACGACCTCACCGAGCTGAACCGCAAGGTCGACGCCGAGCGCGCCAAGCCGGAGGACGTCGCCGGGGAGTACCTGAAGTCCAAGGGCCTGCTGAAGTAGCGGGCGCATCCGCCGGGGGCGGCGGGGTAGGTGCAGGCCGACGGCACAGCGGTCATGAGTGACCCGGGAGAGCGGCGAGGACGATGGCGATCCGTGAGGAAATAATTACCGGGGCGGCCCCCGCGGCCACCCCTACGCACGGTAAGTTTCAGGCCATGCCACGTGGACGCCACCGCCATTCTCCGCCGCTGCACCGGCTCCTCCCGCCCTCGGCACTCGCCGGGGCGGCGATCGCGTGCGCGGCCGCCGCGTGGCTGTTCGCGGACCCGCTGGTCCTGCGCGTCCTCGTCGCCCTCACGGCTGTCACGGCGGTCGCCTGCGCGGTCGTCACGCGGCAGTGGGACCGGGTCGCGGGCAAGCGGGTCGCCGACCTCGTCCGGGCCCGGCAGAGCGACGAGTGGCGGTACGAGGAGCGGCTCGCCGAGCTGGAGTCCGACCTCGAGGAGGCCCGGGCCCTGCGCGGCAGGCTGGAGCTCAAGCTCCGGGCGAAGCGCGCCGAGCTCGCGGGCCTCCGCAACGAGCACGCCGCGCTGCTCCGCCGGTACGCGACGGCGGAGACCGAGCGGGCGACCGCGCTGGAGAAGCGGCGGCTGCTCGCCATCGAGTCCACCGCGCCCGCCGAGCAGAAGGCGCTGCCGGCCCGCACCCCCTCCACCGAGGTCGCCCTCGTCCACCGCGGCCCCACCCCGGCCGCGTACCTGCGGGCGGCGGAGGCCCTGCGGAACCTCGGCCGCGCGGCGGCGCGGCAGGCTGCCGCGAGCGGAAAGGCGTCCCCGGACGCCGGCAAGGACGCGGCTCCCGCGGACGCCCCGGAGGGCGAGACGCGGGGGAAGCCCGCGGCGGCCGGCGGCCACGCGCCCGCGGCCGCCGCCTCCTCGGCCGTTCCGCGCGGCCACTACGTCGTCCCGGCCGCCGTGGCGGTCGTCCCGCAGCAGCCCGCCCAGCGCCCGGCCTCCCGCCTGGAGGGCGGCTTCGACTTCTTCGGCGCCCAGAAGCAGGGCGACCGCCGCGCGGCCCTCGATGCCGTGGAGCACGAGGACCTGGCGGACGTCACCGGGGCCGAGGCCCTCGCCGCGCACCAGGCCCGTACGGCGCCCACGCCGGCCGGGTCCGCTCCGGCCGACGCCGGGCAGGCCGGAGCGGCCGAGGCGCCCGAGGGGGCCGGCGCGCCCGAGGGGTCGGAGGTCATCGACCTCACCGAGCACGACGAGACCGAGCAGCTCGACGTGACGGGCCTGCGCAGCGCGATCTCCTAGCCCGCCGGCGCGCTCAGGTCATCCAGCGATCGGGTCGCGCCTCCCGGCGTCCCGTCCGCGAGCGGTCGGCCTGGGCGAAGAGCAGCGCCGTCGCCTCGGCGGCGTCCCGCTGGTGGGCGCGGACCGAGCCGTTCGCGCCCGTCTCGACGTACACGTGCGCCACGCCGTGCCGACGCTGCCAGGGGCCCTGCTCGGTCCGCACGCTCTGCACCTTCGCGTGCGGCACCAGCGACAGCGTGCGGTGCAGCAGGCCGTGCCGGGAGGCGAACACGGCGTCGGTGACGGCGAGCCCGTAGCCCCGCCACCACAGCGGCGTGCACCACCGGGCCCGGCGCGGCGGCGGGTCGAGCAGCGCCGGCACCTCCACCCCGGGCAGGATCCGCGCGATCACGGCGTACGCCAGCTCGCGCGGCGCGACGGGCAGCAGGAGGTTGTCGGAGGAGCCGGCGACGTCGAGCTCGACCCGTACCCAGTCGCGCCGGCGCCAGAGCAGCGGCTCCACGATCCGCACGGTCTGCACCCGGCCCGGCGGCACGGTCTCGTGCGAGCGGTCCAGCAGGCCGTGGTCGACGCGCAGGCCGTCGGGCGACTCCGCGACGGTCCAGTCGTACTCCTTGATCACGCGCCCGGCGCCCGCTGCCCAGGCCCAGCCGAGCAGCGGGATGCCCACCGAGATCGGCAGCCAGACGTCCCCCGTGGCCAGGTACAACCCGGCCGGGACGACCAGGAACGCGCCCACGGCCACCCAGACGGCCGCGCTGAGCAGCGAGGCGACCACCAGCGTCCCGGGCGCGACCCGCACCAGCTCCTGCGAGGGAGCCTCGCCGACGGTGTCGGCGGTCTCCGGGGCGAGCCCGGCCGCCCGGGCGAGCAACTCGGCCCGCAGGTCCCGCGCCTCGCGCTCGCCGAGATAGGCGAGCTCGTCCTTCTTCTGCGACCCGATCACGTCCAGCTTCAGCTTCGAGACGCCGATCACACGGGCGAGCAGCGGCTGGTTGACGTCCACGGCCTGGATGCGGTCCAGGCGGATGTGCACCGTGCGGCGGAAGACCAGCCCGGTGCGGATCCGCAGTTCGGTGTCGGTGATCGCGAAGTGGGTGAACCACCAGCTCAGGAAGCCGTACAGGGCGGACGCGACGAGCAGTCCGGCGATCAGCAGCGCGCCGGTGCTCAGCGTGAGCCTGCCCGCCCAGCGCTGGGCCTGGTCCACGTCGTGGACCAGCCAGCCGGTCAGGACGGCGATCGGGGCCCAGGTGCGGCGCAGGGGGGTGACGAAGTGCAGGCGCTGCTCGACGAGCGGCCGGGCGGGCGGCTCGTCGGGGCCTTCCCCCTCGGGCGCCGGCAGTCCGGTGGGCGGCTCGTCGGAGCGTACGGCCCCGGTGCGCGGCTCGGCGGGGTGCCCGGTGTCGCGCGATCCGGCGGGGTGCCCGGCTTCGGTCCGCGGTCCGGCTGGGCCGACGGCCTCGTCGGATCCCGTCGCCTCGCTCACAGTCCCGCCGCCCGCGTCTGACCGAGCTCGGTGAGCCGGTCCCGCAGCCGCTCGGCCTCCTCGGGGAGCAGACCGGGGATCCGGGCGTCGGTGGCGGCCGCGGCGGTGTGCAGCTGGAGGCTCGCCAGTCCGAAGTGCCGCTCCAGGGGGCCCGAGGAGACCTCGACGAGCTGCATCCGCCCGTAGGGCACGACCGTCTGCTCGAACCAGAGCACCCCGCGCCGGATCAGCAGGTCGTCCTCGCGCTCCGCATAGCCCCAGGACCGCCAGTTGCGGGCGATCAGCGGCCAGCCCCAGGCGATGCCGGCCAGCGGGAGAAGCGCGAACGCGGCCCAGGCGGGGCCGGCGAACAGCCCGAGCAGGAGGCCGGCGACCACGGCGAGCGGCGCCAGCCACAGGACCAGCACGACCCGCCGCAGCGTCAGGAGTCCGCCGGGGAGCGCGGTCCACCGCGGCGTCGCGTCCGTACGCACCGCTCCCTCCGCCCCGCGGACGGCGGCGCCGTCGTCCCGGACGGCGCTGTGCTCCGCCGACGCGTCGCCCGACCCCGTGCCGCTCCCCGTTTCCATGACCCCAGCCTACGGAAGGGGTCCCCTTACGACAGACTGTCCGCATGACGGAGACGACGGTCGGCATCGGAGGCGCGGCCGAGAGCACGGACATGGTGCTGAACATCGGCCCGCAGCACCCCTCCACCCACGGCGTGCTGCGGTTGCGGATCGTCCTGGACGGCGAGCGGATCGTGAGCGCCGAACCGGTGATCGGCTACATGCACCGCGGCGCGGAGAAGCTCTTCGAGGCCCGGGACTACCGGCAGATCGTCATGCTCGCCAACCGGCACGACTGGCTGAGCGCCTTCTCCAACGAGCTGGGCGTCGTCATGGCCGTCGAGCGGATGCTCGGCATGGAGGTCCCCGAGCGCGCGGTCTGGACGCGCACCCTGCTCGCCGAGCTCAACCGGGTCCTCAACCACCTGATGTTCCTCGGCTCGTACCCGCTGGAACTCGGCGGCATCACCCCCGTCTTCCACGCCTTCCGGGAGCGCGAGGAGCTCCAGAACGTCATGGAGGAGGTCTCCGGCGGGCGCATGCACTACATGTTCAACCGGGTCGGCGGCCTCAAGGAGGACCTGCCGCACGGCTGGCTCGGCCGGGTGCGCGAGACGATCGCCTCCGTGCGCTCGCGGATGGGCGTCTACGACGATCTGGTCCTCGGCAACGAGATCTTCCGCGGCCGCACCCGCGGCATCGGCGTGCTCTCCCGGGAGGCGGTGCACGCCTACGGGGTGAGCGGGCCGATCGCCCGCGCCTCGGGCGTCGACTTCGACCTCCGCCGCGACGAGCCCTACCTCGCCTACGGCGAGCTCGGCGACGTCCTGAAGGTCGTCACGCGGACCGACGGCGACTGCCTGGCCCGCTTCGAGGTGCTGCTGGAGCAGACCCACAACGCGCTCGCCCTCGCCGACGCCTGCCTCGACCGCATCGCCGACCTGCCCCCCGGGCCGATCAACCAGCGGCTGCCGAAGGTGCTGAAGGCCCCCGAGGGCGAGACCTACGCCTGGACCGAGAACCCGCTCGGCATCAACGGCTACTACCTGGTGAGCAAGGGCGAGAAGACTCCCTACCGGCTGAAACTGAGGTCGGCGTCGTACAACAACATCCAGGCGCTCGGCGTGCTGCTGCCGGGCACGCTGGTGGCGGACATGGTGTCGATCCTGGGTTCGCTGTTCTTCGTGGTCGGCGACATCGACAAGTAAGGGGTGGGTGCCCAACTCGCCCGCCATCGCGCATGTTTCACGTGAAACATCGCCGATGGGATGTTTCACGTGAAACATGTCAGCCGCGGTCGGCGTCGGCGGGCTGCATCAGCCAGCCGAAGTCCCCGAGGCCACCGGTCGCCGTGAGCTCGGCCGCCTCTCCCGCGCCGGCCAGGGCCCGCACATAAGCCGCAGGGTCGCTCGACGCGAGGGCGAGCGGAGGCCGGCCGGCGTCGACGCCGAGCTCCTGGAGCGCCTCCCGCTGGGTGACCAGCTGGGCGCCGGGCGCCGCGCAGGAGTCCAGGGCGACGTGTGCGGTGATGTCGCACGAGCTGTCCGGGACCGGGGCCGTCTGGCGGCCGTCCCGGAACCCGGTCAGCGTGCCGTACGGCGGGCGCGCCTCCCGCCGGTGGGCGTAGTCGACGGCGACGGCGAGCCCCGCGTCCAGTCCGGCGACGGCCGCGGCCCAGGCCCGGTCGCGGGGGAGGCCGATCTCGGCGCGCCGGCCGGGCTCGTCGGCGGGCAGCGGCCACCACCGCTCCAGCCACTCGGCGTCGGCCCCCGCGACGGGGTCGCCGAGCCGCTCGGTCCCGTCCCGCCGCACCAGCACCCGCCGGGGCACCCCGTCCTCGTCGGTCTCCACGAGGTCGCAGGGGACGTTGTCCAGCCACTCGTTGGCGAACAGCAGCCCGCGCACCCCGCGCGGAGCGGTCGCCGTCCAGACGATCCGCGGGTCGAGACCGTCGGGCCGTCCGGCGCGCTCCACCGCGTACGGCGTGACCCGCGCGGCGAGCTCCGGGGGAAGACCGGCGAGGACCGCCGACGTGAGCTCGCCGCGCCCCGCGCCGATGTCCACGAAGGCCAGCTCCGCGGGTTCCCCCAGCTCGGCGTCGACCCGCGCGAGGAGCCGGCCGACGGCGGCGGCGAACAGGGGCGAGGCGTGGACGGACGTCCGGAAGTGCGCGGCGGGCCCCGCGCCGGGCCGCACGTAGAAGCCGTCCGGCCCGTACAGCGCGCGTTCCGTCGCGGCCCGCCAGCCGCACCACTCACCGCTCATGGGCACAGTCTCCACCTTGGGGAGTACGCCCGGCCGATGCGGATCGCCCCTCCGGTTGACCCCGCCGGCCCGCGCGCGTCCCTACCCTGGGTGACGTGCAGCGCCTCTACGACTTCCTCCGCAGGCACCCCACGGGTGTCGACGTCTTCTGGGCGCTCGTGCTGCTCGCGCTCGGGGCGCTGTTCATGAGTTCGGTCGACGTCGAGGGCAACAGGCCGCCCCTCACGGCGATCCCGATCATCCTCGCGATGAGCGTGGTGGTCGCACTGCGTCGCAAGCTGCCGACGCAGATGCTGTTCGTCGCGATCGCCGCGGGCCTCGCCCAGGTCGCCCTGGACACCGACGTCATGCCGGCCGACTTCGCGATGCTGGTGATCCTCTACACGGTCGCCGCGCGCGACGGTGCCGTCTGGGTCTCCCGTACCGCCCTGGTTGCCGGGCTTGTCGCCTCACCGATCGCCCAGCTGCGCTGGCCCGAGCAGCACGCGAGCTTCCTGGCCCAGCTGGCGATCACCGCGGTCCTGGCCGTGCCGTTCGCCCTCGCCTGGGTGCTCGGCGACTCGATGCGGACCCGCCGCGCCTACTTCGCCCAGCTCGAGGAGCGCGCCGACCGGCTGGAGAAGGAGCGCGAGGCCCAGTCGAAGCTGGCCGTCCAAGCGGAGCGTGCCCGGATCGCCCGCGAGCTGCACGACGTCGTCGCGCACAACGTCTCGGTGATGGTCGTCCAAGCCGACGGGGCCGCCTACGTCCTCGACGCGGCACCCGACCAGGCCCGCAAGGCGCTGGAGACGATCTCCGGCACCGGCCGCCAGGCCCTCGCGGAGATGCGCCGGCTGCTCGGCGTGCTGCGCACCGGGGAGCACCAGGAGAGCGGCGAGTACGTGCCCCAGCCGGACGTCGAGCAGATCGAGGACCTGGTCGTCCAGGTGCGCGAATCCGGGCTGCCCGTCGACTTCAAGGTCGAGGGCACCGCCCGCGCCCTGCCGAGCGGCGTCGAGCTCACCGCCTACCGCATCGTGCAGGAGGCGCTGACCAACACCCGCAAGCACGGCGGCCCCGAGGCCGGCGCCAGCGTGCGGCTGGTCTACTTCGACGACGGGCTCGGCCTGCTCATCGAGGACGACGGCCGCGGCGCCGCCCACGAGCTCTACGAGGACGGGGGCGCGGACGGCCGCGGCCACGGGCTGATCGGGATGCGGGAACGGGTCGGAATGGTGGGCGGCACACTGGACGCCGGCCCCCGCCCCGGCGGCGGGTTCCGGATCAGCGCCCTGCTCCCCCTGAAACCCGCCGCGTGAGCAACCGCCCCGCCCGCACCCCACCGACCGGAGGACCCGCCCCATGTCGATCCGCGTGATGCTCGTCGATGACCAGGCCCTGCTGCGCACCGGCTTCCGCATGGTCCTCGCCGCCCAGCCGGACATGGAGGTCGTCGCCGAGGCCGGCGACGGGGTGGAGGCCCTGGAGGTGCTGCGGTCGACGGAGGTGGACGTGGTCCTCATGGACGTCCGGATGCCGAAGCTGGACGGGGTGGAGACCACCCACCGCATCTGCTCGCATCCCGATGCGCCGAAGGTGCTGATCCTGACGACGTTCGACCTCGACGAGTACGCTTTCTCCGGCCTCAAGGCGGGCGCCTCCGGCTTCATGCTGAAGGACGTCCCGCCGGGCGAACTGCTCGGAGCGATCCGCTCCGTGCACAGCGGTGACGCGGTCGTGGCCCCCTCGACCACCCGCCGCCTCCTCGACCGCTTCTCCCCGATGCTGCCCAGCGGCACTCCGGATCCGGCGCACAAGGAGATCGGCCGCCTCACCGACCGGGAACGCGAGGTGATGCTGCTGGTCGCGCAGGGCCTCTCCAACGGCGAGATCGCCGCCCGCCTCGTGCTCTCCGAGGCGACCGTCAAGACACACGTCGGCCGCATCCTCACCAAACTCGACCTGCGCGACCGCGTCCAGGTCGTCGTCCTCGCCTACGAGACGGGGCTGGTCCGCGCGGGCGGCCAGCACTGAGGGACCGTCCGCCGCGTGCCCTGCGGCCGCCCCACGGCTCTCAGCGCAGCACCCCCTCGATGAAGTCGCCGCCCAACCGGGCCACCACCGACAGGTCCAACTGGTGCAGCACGTACCGCCCCCGGCGCCGGGTGGTCACGAGCCCGGCCTTCTTCAGGACGGTGAGGTGCCGGGAGATCTCGGGCGCGGTCATGCCGTGCGCGTCCGACAGCTCGCTGGTCGTGTACGGCCCCCGCGCGAGATGCCGGCACAGCCGCATCCGGACCGGGTGCGCCAGCGCCTCCATCCGGCGGGTCAGCTGCTCCACCGAGGAACGGTTCGCCGGCCCCGGCGCGGCCGTCGGGTAGTGCAGCACCGGCTGCCACCCGTACCGGTGGAGCACCATCAGGTGCGGCCACCCCATGCTCGTCGGCACCAGCGTCAACCCCGCGTCCCCGGTCGCGGTGCGCCCCTCCGCCAGCTTGTCGACGCTGATCCGCCGCTCCTCCTCGTCGACGGACAGCGCCCCCGACGTCGCCGCGAGCGTCTCGGCGAGCCCCTTGCGCCGCAGCAGCTCGCCCCGGTGCCGCGCGTCGGCGGCCAGGGTGTGAACCATCCCGGCCCAGGTGTCGGCGAAGAAGGCCTCGTCGCAGTCCTCCATCAGCCGCCGGAACCACGCCCGCACGCTCGGCGGATCCCTCAGCAACCGCTCGGTGAACCGCACCTGCTGCGGCCCCCTGGTGGCCGCGAGATCCAGCGCCCTGCGGTGCGCCGCCGGATCGCCGAGCACCTGCAGCGCCCTGCGCTCCCCGTACGACGCCTCACAGGTGAACTCCAGCGCCGCGTCCACGAACTGGTCGTCCGACAGCTTGTCCAGCTGGTCGAGCTCCCCGGCCAGCGTCCCCGCCGGGACCTCCGAGCGCCCCGGGAGGCCGGCGAACGGCATGAAGACGTCCGAGAACGTCGTCCGCCACAGGAAGTCCGCCTCGAGCAACCGGTCGGCGAGGCAGGGGTCGAGCGCCGCCGACGTGGCCGTCGCCCACCCCTGCAGCCCCGGATGATGCCCCGGCTCCGCGAGCGCGTGCAGCGCCATCCCCAGCTCGGCCAGAGGCGAGGAGGCCACCCGTATCCGGTCGGGCGTCAGTCCCGTGATGTCGATGGTCACGCTCATGAGCCCATGGTGCACCCGTGTTCCCGTGCCCCGACCGCCGATTGACGGCGTACGTCAATCCGCGCGACGCCCCGGTCCCCGGCGGCGCAGGCTGAGGTCACCGCAACGCACCGCCGACCCTCTGCCAGGAGGTACTTCGTCATGAGCACCACCGCCTACTACATGCTCGATGTGTACCGCGCCGCGCAGCACGGCGACCCCGCCCCGCCCATGCCCGGACGCCACGACTGGCAGACGCTCCGCGCCCTGCGCGACGACCGCCGCTTCGCGGCCGTCGTCGCCGGGCGCCCCGCCCGCGGCCGCCTCCGGGCCGCCCTGGCCGGCGCCCTGCTCGCCGTGCGCCCCGAGCGGCGGCGCCGGGTCCGCCTCCAGCAGGCGGGCTGCCACCGCTGACGCCGGCCCCTACGCCGGCAGCCGCCCCACGAAGTCGGCCACCGCCGCCCGGACGTCCTCCGGCGTCCACTCGAGACCAGGAGCCGTCACCGACACCTCGGTGTACGCGACTCCGGGTGGCCCCGACGCGGGCGCCCCGGAGAACCAGTGGAAGAGCACCGTCCCCGTCTCCTCGGCCTGCGTCACCGCGGCCTCGGCCAGCACGTCCTCGTCGTAGGGGAGCCACACCTGGAACTGGTGGGTGTGCGGCTGTTCCGGGTGCACCCGGAACCAGGGCAGGCCGGAGTCCGCCAGCGCCTCCCGCAGCGCCGCCGCCACGACCTGCGCGTGGGCGACGTAGGAGGGGAGCCGGGGAAGCTCTTCCTCCAGGCCGATCAGCGCCGACAGCGCGGCCGGGAACTGCTGGAAGACCTGCCCGCCGTAGCGGTGCCGCCACACCCGTGCCTCGTCGACCAGCCAGCGCGGCCCCGCGAGCGCCGCGCCGCTCAGACCGCCGAGCGACTTGTAGAAGGACACGTAGACGCTGTCCGCCAGGTCCGCGATCACCGCGAGGTCGCGGCCGAGGTGCGGTGCGCACTCCCACAGCCGGGCTCCGTCGAAGTGCACCACCGCGTCGCGTTCGCGGGCCGCCGCCACCACGGCCGTCAGCTCGTCCCACGTGGGAAGGACGAAGCCGGCGTCCCGGAGCGGCAGCTCCAGCATCAGCGTGCCGAACGGCTCGGCCAGATCGTCGACCTCGTCGGCGGTCGGCAGCCGCGGCTCACTCGTGGCATGAACGGTCCTGAGCCCGCTCACCGCCCCGAGCGCGCCCCCCTCGTGCACCTCAGGATGCGCGAGGGGGTGCAGCGCCACCACCGGGTTGCCGGTCCGCCCGGCCCAGCACCGCAGCGCGACCTGCTGCGCCATGGTGCCGGTCGGGAAGAAGGCCGCGGCCTCCTTGCCGAGCAGTCCGGCCACCCGTTCCTCCAACGTGGCCACGATCCCGTTGCCGTAGACGTCGGCCGCTTCGTTCAGGTCATAGACCCCTTCCGCCCTTGGTGTCAGCCGGGCCAGCCGCTCTCCGACGGTGGACTCGGCGGAATGCCGGGACAAGGCCCGGCCGGCTTTCCGCCATGCCCGGATCTTCCTCTGCCGCGCCGCCTGATCGCTTTCGGTCATCCACAGATCATCGCCGCAGTACGACTATCGGATCGCTTTGTACGACTAACGGCTCGTGCCTGTGGACAACGCGAAGAGCGCTTCGTCACCCTCGCGTAGCATGGCGAACGAATCGTCCGGTACCCGCCGAGGACTGGAACGGAAGGCGCCAGCAGCGTGAACCCACCGCATCAGACACCGTCCCCCGACCCCGCCGATCGCCCCGCCCGACTCACCGTCGGAGTCGTCGGCGCCGGTCGCGTCGGCCCGGCGCTCGCCGCCGCGCTGGCCTTGGCCGGCCACCGACCCGTCGCGGTCTCCGGCATCTCCGACGCCTCCCGCCGCCGGGCCGCCGCGCTGCTCCCGGACGTCCCTCTGATGCCGCCCGCCCAGGTCATGGCCCACGCCGACCTCGTCCTGCTCACGGTCCCTGACGACGCCCTGCCCGGTCTCGTCGAGGGCCTGGTCGAGACGGGGGCCGTCCGGCCCGGACAGCTGCTCGTCCACACCTCGGGCCGCTACGGCGCCCAGGTCCTCGACCCCGCACTCCGGGCCGGCGCCCTGCCCCTCGCCCTCCACCCGGCGATGACCTTCACCGGCACACCCGTCGACGTCCAGCGCCTGGCCGGCTGCTCCTTCGGGGTCACCGCCCCGGAGGAACTGCGGCTGGCCGCGGAGGCCCTGGTCATCGAGATGGGCGGCGAGCCCGAGTGGATCGCGGAGGAGGCCCGGCCGCTCTACCACGCGGCGCTCGCCCTCGGAGCGAACCACCTGGTCACCCTGGTCGCCCAGTCGATGGAGCTGCTGAGCACCGCCGGCGTCGAGGCCCCCGACCGGATGCTGGGCCCGCTCCTCGGCGCGGCGCTCGACAACAGCCTCCGCTCCGGCGACGCCGCCCTCACCGGGCCCGTGGCCCGGGGCGACGCCGGCACCGTCGCCGCGCACATCGAGCAGCTGCGCGCCCACGCCCCCGCGACCGTCGCCGGCTACCTCGCGATGGCCCGCGCCACCGCCGACCGGGCCTTGGCCCACGGGCTCCTCAAGCCGGAGCTCGCGGAGGACCTCCTGGACGTGCTCGCCGAAGGAGGACGCAGATGAGCACCACGCGCAGCACCCCCGCCGTGTCCCCCGCAACTCACGGCGCCGACCGTCGGGACCACCCCCTCGTCCTCGCCTCCACCCTCGCCGATCTCACCGACGCCCTCGACGGGCGCACCGGGCACGCCGAGAAGACCGGGCACGCCGAGAGCCCCGAGCACGTCCGGCGCACCGCCCGCACCGCCGTCGTCATGACCATGGGGGCCCTCCACGACGGCCACGCCACGCTGGTCCGCGCCGCCCGGGAGCACGTCGGCCCCGACGGCTCCGTCACCGTCACCGTCTTCGTCAACCCCCTCCAGTTCGGCGCGGGAGAGGACCTCGACCGCTACCCGCGTACCCTCCCCGCCGACCTCGAGATCGCAAAGGCGGCCGGCGCGGACCTGGTCTTCGCCCCCGCAGTCGATGAGGTCTACCCCGGCGGCACCCCCCAGGTGCGGATCAGCGCCGGACCGATGGGCGAGCGGCTCGAAGGCGCCACCCGCCCCGGCCACTTCGACGGCATGCTCACCGTCGTCAACAAGCTGCTCCACCTCACCCGCCCCGACGTCGCCCTCTTCGGCCAGAAGGACGCGCAGCAGCTCGCCCTGATCCGACGCATGGTGCTCGACCTCAACATGCCGGTGACGATCGTCGGCGTCCCCACCGTCCGGGAGGACGACGGCCTCGCGCTGTCCTCCCGCAACCGCTACCTGAGCCCCGCCGACCGGCGCACCGCCCTCGCCCTGTCCCGGGCCCTCTTCGCCGGCCGCGACCGCCTCGCCGCCCAGAGCGCGCTGCGCGCCCGGGCCGACGCCGGCGCAGCCTCGCACGCCCGCGCGCAGGCGCTCTCCGACCTCGGCGAGGCACGGGCCGCCGCGGACACCCACGCCGTCGCCCAGTCCCGCGCCGGCGGCCCCGACGCCGTCCGCACGGCGGCCCGCGCGGTGCTCGACCAGGCCGCGCTCGCCTCCCCGCCGCTCGTCCTGGACTACCTGGCCCTCGTCGACCCCGCGGACTTCACCGAGATCGGCGACGACCACGAGGGCCCCGCGGTCCTCGCCGTCGCCGCGAAGGTCGGCTCCACCCGGCTGATCGACAACATCCCGCTCACCTTCGGAGTCACCCCATGACCACCGGAATACGGCTGCACGCCCCCGCCCCCGGCTGGGCCGTCTCCGCCGACGTCGTCGTCATCGGGTCGGGCGTCGCCGGCCTCACCGCCGCCCTGCGCTGCGCCGCCTCCGGACTGCGCACCACCGTCGTCACCAAGGCGCGCCTGGACGACGGCTCGACCCGCTGGGCCCAGGGCGGCATCGCCGCCGCACTCGGCGAGGGCGACACCCCCGAGCAGCACGAGAGCGACACCCTGGTCGCCGGGGCCGGCCTGTGCGACGAGACGGCCGTGCGCCTCCTGGTCACCGAGGGCCCCGACGCGGTCCGCCGGCTGATCGCCACCGGCGCCCGTTTCGACACCGCCGCCGACGGCACCATCCAGCTCACCCGCGAGGGCGGCCACCACCGCCGCCGCATCGCCCACGCCGGGGGCGACGCGACCGGTGCGGAGATCTCCCGCGCCCTCGTCGACGCGGTCCGCGCCGCCGGCATCGAGACCGTCGAGAACGCCCTGGTACTCGACCTGCTCACGGACGCCGAGGGCCGCACCGCCGGCGTCACCCTGCACGTCATGGGCGAGGGCGCGCACGACGGAGTCGGCGCCGTCCACGCCCCCGCCGTGGTGCTGGCCACCGGCGGCATGGGCCAGGTCTTCTCCGCGACGACCAACCCGTCCGTCTCGACCGGGGACGGCGTCGCGCTGGCCCTGCGCGCCGGCGCCGAGGTCTCCGACCTGGAGTTCGTGCAGTTCCACCCCACCGTGCTCTTCCTGGGCGCCGACGCCGAGGGCCAGCAGCCGCTGGTCTCCGAGGCGGTGCGCGGCGAGGGCGCCCACCTCGTCGACGCCGACGGGGTCCGCTTCATGCTCGGGCAGCACGAGCTCGGAGAACTGGCCCCGCGCGACATCGTCGCCAAGGGCATCATGCGCCGCATGCGCGAGCAGGGCACCGAGCACATGTTCCTCGACGCCCGGCACTTCGGCGCCCGCATGTGGGCGGAGCGGTTCCCGACCATCCTCGCCGCCTGCCGCAGCCACGGCATCGACCCGGTCACCGAGCCGATCCCGGTCGCCCCCGCCGCCCACTACGCCTCGGGCGGCGTCCGCGCGGACCTCCACGGCCGCACCACCGTCCCCGGCCTCTACGCGTGCGGCGAGGTCGCCTGCACCGGAGTCCACGGCGCCAACCGCCTCGCGTCGAACAGCCTCCTGGAGGGGCTGGTCTTCGCCGAGCGCATCGCCGCCGACATCGCCCGCGCCCGCCCCACCGCGGGCCCGCCGGTCGACCCCGGCACCCACCCGGACCACCGCGTGCTGCCGCTGCTCGCCCCCGAGGACCGGAGCGTGATCCAGCGCGCCATGACCCTCGGCGCCGGGGTGCTGCGCTCGGCCGACAGCCTCGCGGAGACCGCCGCGGCCCTGGAGGCCGTCCGGGCCGCCGCCGACGCGCCGGACGCCTCCAGCCGCAAGCCCGCCGTGCCCGGCGTCGACGCCTGGGAGACCACCAACCTGCTCTGCGTCGCCCGGGTGCTCGTCGCCGCGGCGCAGGAGCGCGAGGAGACCCGCGGTTGCCACTGGCGCGAGGACCACGCCGACCGGGACGATGCCGCATGGCGCCGGCACCTCGTCGTCGACCTCACCCCGGACCGTACCCCCGCCCTGCGCGCCACGCGGACCGCCGACTTCCCACCGACCCGCCCCCAGGAGAACCAGTGACCAGCAGCACGCCCGACCTCCCCCTCGTCCCGCAGAGCGCCGGCGGCTGCGGCGACGGCTGCGGTTGCGCAGACGGCGGTGAGGACGCGCTCCAGGAGTGCGGTCTCGACCCGGCACTCGCCCAGCTGCTGCTCGACTCCGGCCTCGACCCGCTGATGGTCGAGGACATCGCGCACCTCGCGATCGACGAGGACCTCGACGGCGGCGTCGACGTCACCACCGTGGCGACCGTCCCCGAGGACGCCGTCGCCACCGGCGACTTCACCGCGCGGGAGCCCGGAGTGGTGGCCGGGCTGCGGATCGCCGAGGCGATCCTGTCCGTCGTCTGCACCGACGAGTACGAGGTCGAGCGGCATGTCGAGGACGGCGACCGGGTCGAGGCCGGCCAGAAGCTGATCTCCGTCACCTCCCGCACCCGCGACCTGCTCACCGGCGAGCGCAGCGCCCTCAACCTGCTCTGCCGGCTGTCCGGCATCGCCACCGCCACCCGCGCCTGGGCCGACGCCCTCGACGGCACCAAGGCGTCCGTCCGCGACACCCGCAAGACCACGGTGGGCCTGCGCGCGCTGGAGAAGTACGCCGTGCGGTGCGGCGGCGGCGTCAACCACCGCATGTCGCTCTCGGACGCGGCGCTGGTCAAGGACAACCACGTCGTGGCCGCCGGGGGCGTCGCCCAGGCCTTCGAGGCGGTGCGCAAGAGCTTCCCGGACCTGGCCATCGAGGTCGAGGTCGACACCCTGGAGCAGGTCACCGAGGTCTTGGAGGCGGGTGCCGACCTGATCCTCCTCGACAACTTCACCCCCGAGGAGACCGCCCGGGCCGTCGCCCTGGTCAACGGCCGCGCCTTCCTGGAGTCCTCCGGCCGCCTCACCCTCGACACCGCGCGCGCCTACGCGGAGACGGGCGTCGACTACCTGGCCGTCGGCGGCCTGACCCACTCCTCGCCGATCCTCGACATCGGACTCGACCTCCGCGCGGAGGCCTGATCCCGATGCTGCTCACCATCGACGTCGGCAACACGCACACGGTCCTCGGCCTGTTCGACGACGAGGAGATCGTCGAGCACTGGCGGATCTCCACCGACCCGCGCCGCACCGCCGACGAGCTGGCCGTCCTCCTCCAGGGCCTGATGGGCATGCACCCCCTGCTCGGCGAGGAGCTGGGCGACGGCATCGACGGCATCGCGATCTGCTCGACGGTCCCCTCGGTCCTGCACGAGCTGCGCGAGGTGACCCGCCGCTACTACGGGGACGTCCCCGCCGTCCTCGTCGAGCCCGGCGTCAAGACCGGCGTCCCGATCCTGATGGACCACCCCAAGGAGGTGGGCGCGGACCGCATCATCAATGCGGTCGCCGCCGTCGACCTCTACGGCGGCCCGGCGATCGTGGTCGACTTCGGCACGGCGACGACCTTCGACGCGATCTCCGCGCGCGGCGAGTACGTCGGCGGGGTGATCGCACCGGGCATCGAGATCTCGGTCGAGGCGCTCGGCGTCCGCGGAGCCCAGCTCCGCAAGATCGAACTGGCCCGCCCGCGGAGCGTCATCGGCAAGAACACCGTCGAGGCGATGCAGTCCGGCATCCTCTACGGCTTCGCCGGACAGGTCGACGGCGTGGTCGCCCGGATGGCCCGCGAGCTCAGCTCCGACCCCGAGGACGTCACCGTCATAGCGACCGGAGGGCTCGCCCCCATGGTGCTCGGCGAGTCGGCCGTCATCGACGAGCACGAGCCCTGGCTGACGCTCATCGGACTACGGCTGGTCTACGAGCGCAACGTGTCCCGCAGCTGACCCGGCCGGGGCGGGCGGGGTGGGGCACTCGGTGCCGCCGCGCGTCCGTCCCGCCGCGCCGCCGCAACGAGCGCACCCCGCCCCGTCGCCTCAGGGCGCGCCCGAAATTGACCTTAAAGAGTTTTTGTCCTATGAGCGCGTAGTCTCGCCGCATGCCCACGCCCTACGGTTCCCAAGGGGGCATGGCGTTCAGCGCGGACGAACTGCGTGTGCTCCGCCGCGCCCTCGCTCTCGCCCTCCACCCCAGCCCCGTGCCCGCGCAGGACGTCCAGCAGTGCGTCCGCCTCGCCTCGTCCGTCGACGAGGCGGTGCGCGAGAGCGGCCGGCTGCGCGCCTTCCTGCACGCCGACCTCGCCCGCTACCGCCGGTGCCTCCCCGGCAGTGCGAGCGGCTACCTGGAGCTCCTGCAGTCGGTCCTGGCGTCCGGCCACCGCCTGCGCCCCGAGGACCTGGCCGCGCTGCGGACCCTCCGCGGCCACCCCGTGGCCACGGCGCTGCTCGCGCACTGCGAGTCCCGGACCGCCGGCCAGAAGCACGCCGACCACCGGGCCGAACCCCGCCGCAGCTCCACCCCCGCATCCGAGCGGCCCGCCCCCGCCGCGCCCACCGGTCCCGCCGCGCCGGCCGCCCCCGCCGAACCCGTCCGGGCCCACGCCCCCGCCCGCCTGCGGGCCCTCCCCGGCGGGCGCGCAGCCGGCGACCGCCCCCAGCCGCCCTCCCGCCCGAACACCCCGGCGGACCGGCCCACCGGACCCCGCCCCGTGCCGACCCCCGCGGAGGCCTTCCCGCCCAAGCGGCGGCCCGCGGCACCCGCGGAGAAGCAGGCGGGCTAGCCTGGTGGCCATGGACTACGTCTCCGCTTTGCTGCCCCCGTTCGTGATGGCGGTGTTCTTCATCTTCGTCATCAGGACGATCGTGAAGAGCCAGGGCGGCGCCAACAAGGCCAAGGAGGACGCCGCCGTCGACGCGGCGCTCGCCCGCGCCGAGGGCGCCCGCCAGCCGGGATCGAGCGCCGACGGCGCCTGACGCCGGACCGACCCGGACCGCCGCGACGGCCCGGCGCACCAGGGCGTACCACCGGGATCCACCCGGCGGTACGCCCTTTTCGCGTGTGAAATGCACCGGAAATAGCGGCTTGTACGCCTATTGTTCTCCTGTGCCTCGCCCATTGGGAGAACTAGAAGACGCCGTCATGACGCGGGTGTGGGAGTGGAACCGCCCGGTCACCGTTCGCGAAGTCCTCGAAGACCTTCAGCAGGAACGGTCCATCGCCTACACGACGGTCATGACCGTATTGGACAATCTCCATCAGAAGGGCTGGGTACGGCGGGAGGCCGAGGGCCGCGCCTATCGATATGAGGCCGTCTCCACCCGCGCCGCCTACTCCGCCGCGCTGATGAACGAGGCCTGGTCGCTGAGCGACAACCCCGCGGCCGCCCTCGTCGCCTTCTTCGGCATGATGTCCGCGGAACAGCGCGCGGCACTCGGTGACGCGGTGCGCATCATCCAGGTGCCCGACTCCCCGCCCCGCCCCCCGGCGGCCGACGACTCGGCCGGGTAGCGATAGCGTCCGTCCATGCCCGCACAGCAGCCCGCCGAGTCGTCAACGGTCCCCGCGGAAAAAACCCCGTCCGGGGAAACCGCCGCACCCCCCGCCACCGCCGTAACCGTTCGGCGGGCGAGGACCAGCGATGTGCCGGAGGTACGCCGACTTCTCGACTCCTACGTCCGGCACTCCATCCTGCTCGACAAACCGACGGTGACTCTTTACGAGGACATCCAGGAGTTCTGGGTCGCGGAACGCGACGACAACGCGCAGGTGATCGGATGCGGTGCTCTCCACGTCATGTGGGAGGACCTTGCCGAAGTGCGCACACTCGCGGTGGATCCGCAGGTCAGGGGTGCGGGAGTGGGCCACAGTCTCCTCGGCAAACTGCTGCAGACCGCCCGCTGGCTCGGAGTGCGGCGGGTATTCTGCCTCACCTTCGAAGTCGAGTTCTTCGCCCGGCACGGGTTCGTCGAGATCGGTGAGACGCCGGTCGACGGCGATGTGTACACCGAGCTGCTGCGTTCCTATGACGAGGGCGTGGCGGAGTTCCTCGGTCTCGAACGGGTGAAGCCGAACACCCTCGGCAACAGCCGGATGCTTCTGCACCTGTGAAGCGGGGAACCCTATGTCCGAAACGCGCATGTTTCCCGGACGGGTCGGGGCATCGGTCTCCGCCAGGGGTTTGTGTTTTTCCCGGAAAAGCGGTTTGCTTTCCGGCGTACTGCTTATAACCGGGGGCGGCGGGATTGCGGCGCGAGCCGCGGGACCGGAGCCGCGAAGTTCTCGATGAAAGGAAATCCGGTGGCACAGAAGGTTCAGGTCCTTCTTGTCGACGACCTCGACGGTGTCGAGGCGGACGAGACCGTGACGTTCGCTCTGGACGGCAAGACCTACGAGATCGACCTCACCACCGCCAATGCGGACAAGCTCCGCGGCCTTCTCGAGCCCTACACGGAGAACGGCCGCCGTACCGGTGGCCGCGCGTCCACGGGCCGCGGCAAGAGCCGGGCCGCGGCGGCGACGGGCGGAAACCCGGACACCGCGAAGATTCGCGCGTGGGCCAAGGAGAACGGCTACGAGGTGAACGACCGCGGCCGCGTCAGGGCCGACATCCGCGAGGCCTACGAGAAGGCGAACGGCTGATCCGCCGTCCGCGCGGTACGGGTCCGCGCGCCGTGGAGCCGCAGGCGGTGGCATTCGGTCGCCGCGACGCTCAGCAGGCGTACGAGATCCGGCCGCGCACGGCAGCCGGACCCGGCGGCGGGCTCCCCGCCGCCGATCCCCGGCCCGGCCGGCCATGCCGGCAGTGCCACCCCTCCCGGCTCGGGGGGCCGTAGCCACACCGCGGACCCCCCGGAGCCCGGCGCGGCGACCGACCCGCCCGGTCCCAGCGCCCGCAGCCCCAGGTCGACGCCCCGCCACTCCAGCCA
Source organism: Streptomyces sp. NPDC060194 (assembly GCF_042728285.1). Taxonomy (NCBI): domain Bacteria; kingdom Bacillati; phylum Actinomycetota; class Actinomycetes; order Kitasatosporales; family Streptomycetaceae; genus Streptomyces; species Streptomyces sp. NPDC060194. Next base: position 48,183 of record NZ_JBHWZH010000012.1, read on the forward strand.
GTCGAGCAGCGCCGGCACCTCCTCCGCGCACCCGGCCGCGATCAGCAGCAGTACGCGGTCGCCGTCGAGCAGCGCCGGACCGGTGGCGGCGGGGGCGAGCCGGCCGAGGACCGCCCGGCCCGCGTCGGCCGGCACGTCGAGCGCGTCGAACGCCGCCCCGGTCGGCAGCCTGCGCGGCGAGCCCGGACCGCCCACCTCCTGCGGGACCCACCCGAGCTCACGCTCGTACCACCGCTGGTGCGGAATGCGGGGCGGTGGGGATGCGGTGGCGGCCATGTCCGGAGCAACGGGAACGGTCGGACGCGGGTTACGCGCCGTTCCGTGCCCTTCCAACGGTCGCGTCGTCACCGAGAGTTCCCGTCCGTCCGTCGAGCGTCGTCGACCTGGTGGTGTGCAGGGTCGCCCAAAGGCGCAAGAGTGTTCGCTCGTAGCTGAGGGAACCGGCCCGGGCCGCATGGAGTGGGAGGAATAGCGGGTAGGACATCCCTAGTGGGAGAGGCGACACGCGGGGTTCGGCGAGGTCCCCGTTCGCCATCGGCGTACTGATGGTGCGGGTATCTCCCTGGCCTGCGGGAACATCGTCTCGCAGGATCAGGTTGGAGCAGTTGTCGGCTGTTCGGGCCGGGAGGCACGGACGGGTGTCGGCAGTTGGAATGAGCTGTCCCGCCCCGCGGGACTAGCATGCGGTAGGACAGGGAGGGGACCGACCCCTTGACTGCCCGACCGCTCTGAGGAGCGAATAACGATGTTCGAGAGGTTCACCGACCGCGCGCGGCGGGTTGTCGTCCTGGCTCAGGAAGAAGCCCGGATGCTCAACCACAACTACATCGGCACCGAGCACATCCTCCTGGGTCTCATCCACGAGGGTGAGGGTGTCGCCGCTAAGGCCCTGGAGAGCCTCGGGATTTCGCTCGAGGCGGTCCGCCAGCAGGTGGAGGAGATCATCGGGCAGGGCCAGCAGGCCCCGTCCGGCCACATCCCCTTCACTCCTCGTGCGAAGAAGGTCCTGGAGCTGTCGCTCCGGGAGGCTCTTCAGCTCGGCCACAACTACATCGGCACCGAGCACATCCTGCTCGGCCTGATCCGCGAGGGCGAGGGCGTCGCCGCCCAGGTCCTCGTGAAGCTGGGCGCCGATCTCAACCGGGTGCGGCAGCAGGTCATCCAGCTGCTCTCCGGCTACCAGGGCAAGGAGACCGCCGCCGCCGGCGGTCCTGCCGAGGGCACGCCCTCCACGTCCCTGGTGCTCGACCAGTTCGGCCGGAACCTCACCCAGGCCGCTCGTGAGTCCAAGCTCGACCCGGTCATCGGGCGCGAGAAGGAGATCGAGCGGGTCATGCAGGTGCTGTCCCGCCGGACCAAGAACAACCCGGTCCTCATCGGCGAGCCCGGCGTCGGCAAGACGGCCGTCGTCGAGGGCCTGGCCCAGGCGATCGTCAAGGGCGAGGTGCCCGAGACCCTCAAGGACAAGCACCTCTACACCCTCGACCTCGGTGCGCTCGTCGCCGGTTCCCGCTACCGCGGTGACTTCGAGGAGCGGCTGAAGAAGGTCCTCAAGGAGATCCGCACCCGCGGCGACATCATCCTGTTCATCGACGAGCTGCACACGCTCGTCGGTGCGGGCGCCGCAGAGGGCGCGATCGACGCGGCGAGCATCCTCAAGCCGATGCTGGCCCGCGGCGAGCTCCAGACCATCGGCGCCACGACGCTCGACGAGTACCGCAAGCACCTCGAGAAGGACGCGGCCCTCGAGCGCCGCTTCCAGCCGATCCAGGTGGCGGAGCCCTCGCTCCCGCACACCATCGAGATCCTCAAGGGCCTGCGCGACCGGTACGAGGCCCACCACCGCGTGTCCATCACGGACGAGGCGCTGGTGCAGGCCGCGACCCTGGCCGACCGGTACATCTCGGACCGCTTCCTGCCGGACAAGGCGATCGACCTGATCGACGAGGCCGGCTCCCGGATGCGCATCCGCCGGATGACCGCGCCGCCGGACCTCCGCGAGTTCGACGAGAAGATCGCCGGCGTCCGCCGCGACAAGGAGTCCGCGATCGACTCGCAGGACTTCGAGAAGGCCGCCTCCCTGCGCGACAAGGAGAAGCAGCTCCTCGCGGCGAAGGCCAAGCGCGAGAAGGAGTGGAAGGCCGGCGACATGGACGTCGTCGCCGAGGTCGACGGCGAGCTCATCGCCGAGGTCCTGGCGACCGCCACCGGCATCCCGGTCTTCAAGCTGACCGAGGAGGAGTCCTCGCGCCTGCTGCGCATGGAGGACGAGCTCCACAAGCGCGTCATCGGCCAGAAGGACGCCGTCAAGGCGCTCTCCAAGGCCATCCGCCGTACCCGCGCCGGTCTGAAGGACCCCAAGCGCCCCGGTGGCTCGTTCATCTTCGCCGGCCCGTCCGGTGTCGGTAAGACCGAGCTGTCCAAGGCGCTCGCGGAGTTCCTCTTCGGCGACGAGGACGCGCTGATCTCCCTCGACATGTCGGAGTTCAGCGAGAAGCACACGGTCTCGCGCCTCTTCGGTTCGCCCCCCGGCTACGTGGGCTACGAGGAGGGCGGCCAGCTGACGGAGAAGGTGCGGCGCAAGCCGTTCTCGGTGGTCCTCTTCGACGAGGTCGAGAAGGCCCACCCGGACATCTTCAACTCGCTGCTGCAGATCCTGGAGGACGGTCGCCTGACCGACTCCCAGGGCCGGGTCGTGGACTTCAAGAACACGGTCATCATCATGACGACCAACCTCGGCACGCGGGACATCTCCAAGGGCTTCAACCTGGGCTTCGCCGCCCAGGGCGACACGAAGACCAACTACGAGCGGATGAAGAACAAGGTCTCGGACGAGCTCAAGCAGCACTTCCGTCCCGAGTTCCTCAACCGTGTGGACGACGTCGTCGTCTTCCCGCAGCTGTCGCAGGCCGACATCCTCCAGATCGTCGACCTGATGATCGGCAAGGTCGACGAGCGGCTCCGCGACCGGGACATGGGCATCGAGCTCAGCCAGTCCGCCAAGGACCTGCTCTCCAAGCGGGGCTACGACCCGGTGCTCGGCGCGCGTCCGCTGCGGCGCACGATCCAGCGCGAGGTCGAGGACACCCTCTCGGAGAAGATCCTCTTCGGCGAGCTGCGCCCGGGCCACATCGTGGTCGTGGACGTCGAGGGCGAGGGTGACGACGCGAAGTTCACCTTCCGCGGCGAGGAGAAGTCGGCGCTGCCCGACGTCCCGCCGATCGAGTCGGCCGCCGGCGGCGGTGCGGGCCCGAACCTGAGCAAGGACGCGTAAGCGGTCCTGATCGCCTGAGAAGGGGCGTTTCCCGGAATCCGGTTCCGGGAGGCGCCCCTTTTCGTCGTCTTCGGACGGAGTAACGACGACGCCTCCGCGCGCCTCAGTCGTGCTTCCGGTCGGTGCTGCGCTGGGTGCTGACGTGGACGGTCACCGCGGGAAAGGTCCGGGAGACGAACCCGGGGTCGACGTGCGGCTCGTGTCCGTCCGCCACGAAGACGTGCAGCGTCTCCAGGGCCGGGAACACCCGTGGCAGGAGCTCGAGGTCGTCGTCGGAGAGCAGCTCGTAGAGGTACAGGGTGGTGACCTGGCCGAGGACGCCCAGGGAGGCCGGGTCGAGGAGCAGCGCGAGCAGGGTGTGCGGGCCCGCCAGCCGCAGGACCCGGAGCCGCGGCAGCGCGGCGAGGGGCGCGAGGGAGGGGCCGCCGACCCGCCAGCCGCTGAAGTGGAGCGTCTCCAGGAGCGGGAAGTCGCCCAGCACCTCGACGTCGGACAACGAGCCGCGGACGTCCAGCCGCGTCAGCTGCCCCGGATCCAGGTAGGCGCGCAGGTCCTCCGCCTCGAAGTCGCCCTCCAACTGCACCCACGGCCGCCCGCCCATCCCCCTGAGCGCCGCCAGCTCCGCCGGGGAGTGCGCGACCAGGTACAGGTCGTCGTACGGCAGGTGCGCGATCACCTCGCGCCCGTAGAACTCCGTGTCGAACCGGTGCCACACCCAGGCGAGCTGCCCCCGGACCTGCCACGAAGCGTGCTCGCGGAAGCGGGCCAGCACCGGGATCGCGAGGTCGGTGCCGATCCGGGACGCGGTGACGACGACCGCGCGGGCCTCGTCGTCCGTCAGCCCCTCCGGGCCGGGCAGGTAAGCGAGCACCAGGGGACCCGCCTCCGCGAGTACCCGCGCCGCCTCCACGTCCCGCGGCGGGATCAGCTCCGCCGCCCGCGACTCGACCTCCGCGCGGACCTCCGGCGCCAGCTCCGTCGCGTGCTCCAGGCACGACAGCGCGAGCAGCCGGACCCGTACGGAGTGGTGCGCCGTGAGCAGCGAGAGCAGCTCCGCGCGCTCCCGCGGCCGGGCGTGGGCGACGGCCATGCGGATGACGTCCTCCCACGCCGTGTCGTCCGCGTGGGACAGGAGCACGCCGACGTCCCAGGCCTCGACCGCCGCCCGTGCGGCCAGGTACTCCTGGAAGGTGCGGTGCACGAAGACCACCGCGCCGGGGGACGGCTCCAGGAGCAGCCCGCTGCGGAGCAGCAGGTGGCGGAAGACGGCGGGACCGTCGCCCTGCGCGGCCGCCGACGGCACCGCGGGCAGCGCGCGGGCGACGACGTCCTCGGCCCGGGCGCGTTCCATCTCGCTGCGGCCGTTGCGCACCAGCCAGTACGCCAGCCGCTGCAGCAGCTGGATCTGCGGCTCCTCGGCGAGCTCGATGCCGTCGGGGGCGCCCATGGCCCGCTCGCGGTCGCGGCGGGACAGGAGCATGGTCAGGGCGGCGTCGTAGAGGCTCTTGCGGCCGAGCGGCAGGAAACCCTTCCGGTCGCGGTGCAGGGCGCAGATCAGGCCGCACATCAGCGGGTTGGTGGCCAGCCGGGCGAGGTCGGGCTCGGTCCGCAGCGCGTGCAGCAGGGGCTCCTCGTATCCGGCGGCCTCCGCGGCGCGGTGCCAGCGGTGGACGAAGGAGCGCACTTCCGGTTCGCGCATGGGGGAGAGGGTGAGCTCCCGGAACCGCTCGTCGCCGAGCCAGTCGTCGCGGACCGCGGAGGGGCGGGTGGTGACCAGCCACTGGTTGCCGGCGGGGTAGCCCGCCACCAGGTCGCGCAGCCACTCGCGGGTGCGGCCGCGGTCGGATTCGGGGATCTCGTCGATCCCGTCCACGAGGACCACCGCTCGGCCGGCGGCGAGGACGCGCTCCGCCCAGCCCTCGGGGGCGGCGTGCGGGCAGTTGACGGCCTCCAGGAACCTCCCCGGGGCGGGGAGCCCGGGCCCGCGCACCAGGGTGCGCAGCGGAAGGACGTAGGGGATGCGGTCGCCGTCGCGGGCGGCGGTGAGGGCGAGCCACTGGACCAGGGTGGTCTTGCCGGAGCCGGCGACCCCGCGCAGCAGCACCCGGTCGTGGTCGGTGAGGGCGTTCTCGGCGGGCATCTGGTACCCGCCTGCGACGGGCGGCGGCTCGGCCGTGTCGCCGGCCGGGCCGACGGCGGTGTCCTCGCGGTGCTCGCCGGTCGCCTCCAGGCTCAGATAGGCGGCGTCGAGCGGCCAACGGTCCGGTGAGTGGTGCAGATCGATGCCGTAGATGGTGATCCGGCCGTGCTTGTGGACGATGTACTCGCGGTAGCGGGCCTCGAAGACGACGTCGCGGGAGCCCGGCAGCGGGGTGCGGGCGATCAGCTCGTCGACGCGCGCGATCAGCGCGGCCTGGGCGCGGCTCTGGGCGACCAGGGTCGCGGCGATGAAGGCCGACCGCTGGGTGAAGAAGTTCAGGACGTGCAGGCAGGCGGTCGTGACCAGCCGCTCGTGGAAGTAGGCCGCGTCCGCGGACAGGTGGCGCTCGGGACGGCCGCTCGCGGCGCTCAGACGGGCGGCGAGCGCCTCGTGGCCGAGCTGGACGGCCTCCACGTCGGTGAGGTCCAGATCGCCGAGCGCGTGCAGGGTGCGGGTCACCGCGTCGACGACGGCCTGCTCCTCGTCGGCGGGCGCGGGCCGCTCGTCGCACTGCTGCGCCCGGTGCACCAGGACCCCGGCGAGCTTGCGCAGGTCCCGTTCGGACAGCGTGCGCTTCTCGCCGGTGAACGAGACGTACCCCGACAGCCGCACCGGGGCGTCCACCAGGTCCGCGCCCGGCCCCTCCGTGACGAAGAGCCGCTTGACGAGCGGGGCCACCGCGCTCGACGCGAGGCGGGTGCCGATGAGTACGGGCTCCATGTGCCTTCCCCCCGGGGGCAGTGATCCAGTCCGGCCAGGCTAGGGCGTGCGGTGTCCCCAGGGGGCCGAACGTGCGCGAGCGGAGCGCGATTTCGTGTGACCCAGGCCGCTTTCGGAGCCTCCGCCCGGTGAGGTGCCGCACAGGCCCTTGGTCCTCTCCTACCGGCGGTAGTCGTACGCGCCGACCGTCACCGCGGGACCTCCGCTGGGGCCGGCGGGACCTTCGGCCCCCCATGGCGGGCAGAGGCGGGTTCTCAAGGGCCACCGAGGCTTCGACCCTCGATGAAGTGGGCCTAAACCCTACCGAAACCATTCATTTCACTTGAAAGTGCAACCAGGGGCGGTACGGCACTCAGGGTTGCGCAAAAGGCCCGATATACGGACTTGAGTAGTAGAAGAGCTGTTTGAGCCGGTACGGGGGTGGCGGTTACCAAGGAATGGCAACGCCGGACGAACGACCACCCGGCCCCCTTTCACCGGAGGTTTTCCGCATGACGAAGCGCGCCACCAAGTCCCGCATCTCCTCGACCACGACCCGTACCCGCGGCGCCGTGCTGGCCGCTGGCCTCGGCGTGTCGATGCTCCTGGGAACCGGTGTCGCCAGCGCTGCGAACGACTCCGTGGCCGTGGCGGTGCCGAACGCGAGCGGCGTCGCGATCGGCGCCCAGGCCGACGCCCAGGCCAAGGCCGCCAAGCAGGCCGTCCACGAGGCGAAGGTGAAGGCCGAGAAGAAGGCCGCCGCCAAGGTGAAGGCCGCGAAGAAGGCCAAGGCGGACGCGGCCAAGAAGAAGAAGTCCTGGGTCGACCCGGTCAGCGACTACACGCTGACCGCCACCTTCGGCAACAGCGGCGACCGCTGGTCGCACGGCCACTCCGGCCAGGACTTCGCCGTCCCGGTCGGCAAGAAGGTCGTCGCCGCCCACGGCGGCACCGTCGTCAAGGCCGGCGGAAACGGCGCCGGGGACGGCCCCGCGTACGGCAACGCCGTGGTCATCAGGCACGACAACGGCACGTACTCGCAGTACGCGCACCTGTCGCGCGTCGACGTCAATGTCGGCGACCGCGTCGAGACCGGCGAGCACATAGCCCTCTCCGGCAACACCGGTAACTCCAGCGGCCCCCACCTGCACTTCGAGATCCGCACCACCCCGAACTACGGCTCCGCGGTCGACCCGGTCGCCTTCCTGCACGCGCAGGGCACCAAGGTGTGACCTACGGCGTGACCCCGTGCGCCTGACGCACCAGATCGACGGCGACCTCCAGGACGGCCTTGCGCTTGTCCTCGGGGTCGCCGTCGACGTTCCACAGGTGGAACGAGCCCGCGTGCAGGGTGACCAGGGCGCTGACGCAGCGCACCTGGTCCTTGAGCGAGGCGTCCGGCACCTGCATCAGCTCGATGAGCGCGTGGACCCGCTCCTTGAAGGAGTCCCCGATGCTCAGCTCGCGCACCGTGGCCTGGTTCTCCTGCATGAAGCGGAACAGCGGCGCGGCGTCGGCCAGCGCCTGGCTGTACCGGCTCAGGACCTCCTGCTTCGTCTCGAGGCCGGGCTGCTGCCCCTGGCCCCAGGCGATCAGCTCGTCCATGGGACGCGTCAGGTCCTGGAAGAGGCTGATGAGGATGTCCTCCTTGGTCTTGAAGTGGTAGTACAGCGCGGCCTTGGTGACCTCGAGCCGCTCGGCGATCTCGCGCAGCGAGGTCTTCTCGTACCCCTGCTCGGCGAAGAGTTCCAGGGCCACGTCCTGAATGCGCTGGCGGGTGTTGCCTCGTGCCACGTTGCTCTCCCAGGAACTCGCAAACTTACTTGACGCCCGGCTAGTACAGGGGCTAACTTCCCTGAAGTCAATACTAGCCGGGCGGCAAGTAAGTCGCGCAGGACACCGCAGGGAGCTGGGGGATCATGGCCCAGATGGAGAAGAGCACGGGCGCGGAGAAGGAGGTGCGGCCGCGCAGCGTCCGGGTCGTGCTGATGGCCCTGATGATCGCGATGCTGCTCGCGATGCTCGACAACATGATCATCGGCACCGCGATGCCGACGATCGTCGGCGAGCTCGGCGGCCTCGCGCACCTGTCGTGGGTGGTCACCGCCTACACGCTCGCCACCGCCGCCTCCACCCCCATCTGGGGGAAGCTCGGCGACATGTACGGCCGCAAGGGCGTCTTCCTGACCTCGATCGTGATCTTCCTGATCGGCTCGGCGCTGAGCGGGATGGCCCAGGACATGAGCCAGCTGATCGGCTTCCGCGCGGTCCAGGGGCTCGGCGCGGGCGGCCTGATGGTCGGCGTCATGGCGATCATCGGCGACCTCATCCCGCCCCGCGAGCGCGGCAAGTACCAGGGCATGATGGCCGGCGTCATGGCCGTCGCCATGATCGGCGGACCGCTGGTCGGCGGCTCCATCACCGACCACTGGGGCTGGCGCTGGAGCTTCTACATCAACCTCCCGCTGGGCGCGGTCGCGCTCGCGATGGTCACCGCGGTGCTGCACCTGCCGAAGAAGGAGCGCCGCCGGGACGCGAGGATCGACTACCTGGGCGCCGCGCTGCTCACCGTCGGCATCACGTCCATCGTCCTCGTGACCACCTGGGGCGGCACGGAGTACGACTGGGACTCGGCCGTCATCATGGAGCTGATCGCCCTCGGCGTCGCCGCCCTGGTCGGGTTCGTCTTCGTGGAGCGGCGGGCCGCGGAGCCGATCATGCCGCTGCACATCTTCCGCAGCCGCAACTTCACCCTGATGTCCGTGATCGGCTTCCTGACCGGATTCGTGATGTTCGGCGCGGTCCTCTTCCTGCCGCTCTACCAGCAGTCCGTCCAGGGCGCGTCCGCGACCAACTCCGGTCTGCTGCTCCTGCCGATGCTGCTGTCGATGATGGTGGTCTCGCTGGTCGCCGGCCGCATCACCACCGACACCGGCCGCTACCGCATCTTCCCGATCATCGGCGGCGCGCTGATGGTCATCGGGCTCTTCCTGCTCGCCCAGATGGACACCGACACCACCCGGCTGACCTCGGGGCTCTACATGGCGGTGCTCGGCGCCGGCATGGGCTTCCTGATGCAGATCACGATGCTCGTCGCGCAGAACAGCGTCGAGATGAAGGACATGGGCGTCGCTTCGTCGTCCACCACCCTCTTCCGCACGCTCGGCAGCTCGTTCGGCGTCGCGATCATGGGCGCGGTCTTCAACAACCGGGTGCTGGACACCATGGCCGAGCGCGGCGCGGCCGGCACCGGAGCCGGGGGCGCGGCTCCCGACCAGCCCGCGCAGCTCGACGCGGCCAGCCTGGCCGAGCTGCCCGCGGCGGTCCGCGAGGCCTACCAGTACGCCGTGTCGTCCGGGACGCACTCGGCCTTCCTGCTCGGATCGGCCATCGCCGTCCTGGGCCTGGTCGCCGCGTTCTTCGTCAAGGAGGTGCCGCTGCGTGGTGCGGGTGCGCCGGCCGCCCCGGCCGCGCCGCCGGTCCCGGAGGCGGCGGGCGCGGGCAAGACGGCCTGAACGGACGCCGAAGGGCCGCTGCCGGGAGGCGACACGCTTCCCGGTAGCGGCCCTTCGGCGTACTCTCCGGGCCGCCCACCCGCCGCGGCCCGGCGCTCAGCTGTGCGGAAGCCGGTACGTCCCGCCCTCCAGCGGCTCGACGAGACCGTCCGCGACCAGCCCGTCCAACGCGCGGGCCCGCTGCACCGGTTCGTCCCAGACCGCGTCCAGCACCCGCTGCGGCACCGGCTCGAGCGCTTCCCGCAGCACCGCGAGCAGCTTGCCGCGCACCTGCCGGTCGGTCCCGGCGTACGTCTGACCGCGCCGCGGCGGCCCGTCGTGCGCGGGCTTGCCCGCCAGCCGCCAGGCGCAGTGGCCCGCGATCGGGCAGCTGCCGCAGTCGGGGCTCTTCGCCGTGCACACCAGCGCGCCCAGCTCCATCGAGCCCGCCGCCCAGCGGGCCGCCGTCGCCTCGTCGTCGGGCAGCAGGGCCCGGGCCAGCCTCCGCTCGGCGGCCGTGGTGGCGTTCGGCGGGTACTGGACGCCGGTCACCGCGCGGGCGAACACCCGCCGCACGTTGGTGTCCATCACCGCGTGTCGCTGCCCAAAGGCGAACGAGGCGACGGCGGCCGCCGTGTACTCGCCGACGCCCGGCAGGGCGAGCAGGGCGGCGTGGTCGGACGGCACCTCGCCGCCGTGCCGCTCGGCGATGGCCCGGGCGGCGCCGTGCAGCCGCAGCGCCCGCCGCGGGTAGCCGAGCCGCCCCCAGGCGCGTACGGCCTCTCCCGAGGGCTCCGCGGCCAGGTCGGCGGGGCGCGGCCAGCGCCGCAGCCACTGCTCGTACACCGGCAGCACCCGCACCACGGGCGTCTGCTGGAGCATGAACTCGCTGACCATCACCCCCCAGGCGCCCGCCTCCTCCTTGCGCCACGGCAGATCGCGGGCGTGCCGGTCGAACCAGCCGAGGACGGGGGTGTGCAGCGCCTCGGGAGCGACGCCCGCGGCGTCGGGGACGACGGCCGCCACGGCGCTCGCGGTGGCGCCCTCAGCGGCGAGGGAGCGGGCGTCGGACACGGCTTCGAGGGGACTTCGGGGTTCGGTCATGGCGGGACGATCCTCCCACGGCCGCCCGCGCGGCCCGCCGTCAGCGGCGGTGCCGCCCGACGCCCGCCCCGGTGACCAGATCGTCCGCCCCCGTGCCCGACAGCCACCGGGGCAGGCCGGCCTCCGCCCCGCGCAGCGCGTCCACCAGCCGTGTCATCGGCCGCCGGCCGAGCCGGACGAACACCAGCGAGACCAGCGCGCCCAGGAGCAGCCCGGCCGCCACGTCGTGCGGGTAGTGCACGCCGACGAACACCCGCGACAGGGCCATGAGAAGCGCCATCGGGACGGTGAACCAGGCCAGCCGCGGCCACGCCAGGGCCAGCCCGACCGCCGCGGCCCCCGCGATCGTCGAGTGGTTCGACGGGAACGACCAGTCCCCGACCGGCGGGCAGCTGACGAGCGGCGCCGCGGCCCGCGCCACGGCGCGGCACGGCCGGTCCTCGTCGACCAGCGACTTCAGGGCCTCACTGCAGACGTAGGCGACCCCGGTGCCGAGCGGCGCCAGGACGGCCGCCGCCATCGCCCCCGACGGCAGCGTCCGCGCCCGCCACCAGCCGGCTATGAAGAGTGCCGCGAACACCAGCAGCCCCAGCTCGGTCCAGACCTCGGCCAGGAACTGGAACCATTCGGGCGTGTCGTGTGCGAATCCGAGGATGTCGCGGTAGAGATCGCTGTCCATGCCATGGACAGTACGGAGGCCGCCCCGGCCCCCGCACCGCCGGGTACGGCCCGACCCGGCGCACCGCGGTGCCCGGCGACCTGACGGTCACTCAGCAAGCCCTGCCCGTCACCCAGAGAGTCGATCCGGATGATGAACGGAAAAGTTACGGTCCCGGGCGGCGGGTGGGGCCTGAGTGGGCGGTGATCTCTCGTAAGGTTGCGCCGTGGGATCTCTGCGCAATCCGATCGGGCCGCTTCCCTCCTCCATCTACTGGCGACGGAGGGCGGTTCTGCTGTCCGTGATCGCGGTCGTCGCCCTGCTCGTCGTCTGGCTCGTCACCTCCGGTGACGACGGCAAGGACGACGGCGCCGACGGGCCCGGCGGCCGGGGACCCACCTCGTCGATCACCCCCGGACCCACCGACTCCCAGCCGCCCATCAGCGAGGCCCCGGGCGGCCGCGAGGAGTCCGACGGCGGTGCCTCCGACGGCGGCTCCGGCGGCGGCGGTGCGGGTGCGGACGGCGGCACGGGCAACGGCGGTGCGTCCGGCGGCGGTTCGGGCTCCGGCGGCGCCGACGACTCGGGCGGGGCCGGCGGAGGGGACGCGTCCGGCGGGTCGGCCGGCGGGGTCGGCGGCGCGGGCGGGAGCGGCGGCTCCGGCTCCGAGGTCCCGGTCGGCTCCACGCTCCCGGACTGCACCTCCGGCACGGTCAAGCTCTCGCTGCGCAGCGTGAGGAACACCTACGAGCCCGATGAGAAGCCGAAGCTCGAACTGGTGGCGTCCAACGCCTCGGACCAGAGCTGCAAGATGGACTTCGGCCCGAAGGAGGCCGTCGTCGAGATCACCCGCGCCGACACCGACGACCTCCTGTGGTCGTCCGCCGACTGCCCGAAGAACCCCGCCGCGCGGCTGCTGCGGGTCTCCGCGAAGACGTCCGTGACGCACACCGTCACCTGGGACCGCACCACCAGCGAGCCCAACTGCGCGACCCCGCGCCCCGGTTCGGTCGCGCAGGGCGAGACCTACCTGGTGGAGGTGAAGGCGCCCGGCCTGCCCGGGGCCAAGACGTCCTTCGTCCTCGAGAAGGACTGACCGGACGCCTCCGCGGTCCTCAGACGTACCGCTCCAGGATCGAGGACTCCGCGAGCCGCGACAGCCCCTCCCGGACGCTGCGCGCCCGCGCCTCGCCGACGCCGTCGACGGTCTGCAGGTCGTCGACGCTCGCCGCGAGCAGCTTCTGCAGGCCGCCGAAGTGCTCCACCAGGCGGTCGATGATGGCGCCGGGCAGCCGCGGCACCTTCGCCAGCAGCCGGAAGCCGCGCGGGGACACCGCGGAGTCGAGGGTCTCGGGGGAGCCGGTGTAGCCCAGCGCGCGGGCGACGATGGGGAGTTCGAGCAGTTCCGCGTGGGACAGCGCGTCCAGTTCGGTGAGCGCCTCGGCGACCGTCCGCGAGCGCTTGGCGGTCGGCTCGGGCACGTAGTCCCGCACGACCAGCTCGCGTTCGGGCTCGACGCCCTGGATCAGCTCGTCGAGCTGCAGCGACAGGAGCCGGCCGTCGGTGCCGAGCTCGACCACGTACTCCGCGATCTCGGTGGCGATCCGGCGGACCATCTCCAGGCGCTGCGCCACCGCGGTCACGTCCCGGACGGTGACCAGGTCCTCGATCTCCAGCGCGGAGAGCGTGCCGGCCACCTCGTCCAGGCGGAGCTTGTACCGCTCCAGGGTGGCGAGCGCCTGGTTCGCGCGGGACAGGATCGCGGCGGAGTCCTCCAGGACCCTGCGCTGACCGCCCACGTAGAGCGCGATCAGCCGCATCGACTGGGACACCGACACCACGGGGAAGCTGACCTGCTTGGACACCCGGTCGGCCGTACGGTGCCGGGTGCCGGTCTCCTCGGTCGGGATCGTCGGATCGGGGACGAACTGCACGCCCGCCCGCAGGATCTTGGTGATGTCCTTGTCGATGACGATGCCGCCGTCGAGCTTGCACAGCTCACGCAGCCGCGTCGCGGTGAACTCCACGTCGAGCACGAAGCCGCCGGTGCACATCGACTCCACCGTCTTGTCCCAGCCGAGCAGGATCAGTCCGCCGGTGTTGCCGCGGAGGATGCGCTCCAGGCCGTCGCGGAGCGGCTGTCCGGGCGCGACGGCGCTCAGGGAGGCACGCATCAGCGCGTCCGTTCCGGCGCTCGACTTGCCGGGAGCTCCCGCCCGGTCGTTGGCTGCCACTGCGCTCCTCCAGTTGCGGGTCTGCTCGGTAGCCCGTGCCGGGTCCCGCCCTCGTCGAACCCCTGCTCCAGGGCCGTGAACGGCGCTCCGGGACCGCGGGGACGGGCGAGACCTGGGCAAAGTCTACCGGCGCTCCTCCGCCTCCCGTGGGGCCTCCGCCCGACGGGACCTCGGGAGGACCCTCAGCGCGTCCCCCATGTCGGCGACCTCGATCACCTTCATGCCCGGCGGGATCCGTCCCGGATCGGTCGGCACGAGGGCGTGGGTGAAGCCGAGCCGGTGGGCCTCCGCGAGCCGCCGCTGGACCCCGGTGACCCGTCTGACCTCGCCCGCGAGCCCGACCTCGCCGATCGCGACGAGGTTCTTCGGCAGCGGTGTGTCGCTCGCCGCGGACGCCAGGGCGAGCGCGACCGCGAGGTCGGCGGCCGGCTCCGAGAGCTTCACCCCGCCCACCGTCGCCGTGTAGATGTCCCGCTTGCCCAGCGCCTGGATCCGGCCGCGCTGCTCCAGGACGGCCAGCATCATCGACACCCGGGACGTCTCGAGCCCCGAGGTGGTCCGCCGGGGGGAGGGGATCTGCGAGTCCACCGTCAGCGCCTGCACCTCGGCGACCAGCGGGCGCCGGCCCTCCAGGGTGACGGTCAGGCAGGTGCCTGGCACGGGTTCGTCACGGCGGGTCAGGAAGAGCCCCGAGGGGTCGGCGAGACCCGTGATCCCCTCGTCGTGCAGCTCGAAGCAGCCGACCTCGTCCGTCGTGCCGTACCGGTTCTTCACCCCGCGGACCAGCCGCAGCCGGGCGTGCCGGTCGCCCTCGAAGTTCAGCACCACGTCGACCAGGTGCTCCAGGAGCCGCGGTCCGGCGATCGCCCCGTCCTTCGTCACGTGGCCGACGAGGAGGGTCGCCATCCCGCGCTCCTTGGAGGCCCGGATGAGCGCCCCCGCGACCTCCCTGACCTGCGCCATCCCGCCGGGCGCCCCGTCGATCTCCGGGGACGCCACCGTCTGCACCGAGTCCATGATCAGCAGGGACGGCTTGACCGCGTCCAGGTGGCCGAGGACGGCCGAGAGGTCCGTCTCCGCCGCGAGGTACAGGTGGTCGTTGATCGCGTGGATCCGGTCGGCGCGCATCCGGACCTGGCTCGCCGACTCCTCGCCCGTGACGTAGAGCGTGCGGTGCTCGTCGCTCGCCGACTTCGCGGCCACGTCGAGCAGCAGCGTCGACTTGCCGACGCCCGGCTCGCCCGCCAGGAGCACCACCGCGCCGGGCACCAGGCCGCCGCCGAGCACCCGGTCCAGCTCGTCGACCCCCGTTGACCGCGCGGTGGCCTGCCGGGCGTCGACCTGGGCGATCGGCACGGCCGCCGTCGTCACCCGGCCGGCCGCCGTCGTGCGCACGGCGGGCGTGCCGTGCTCCTCGACCGTGCCCCAGGCCTGGCACTCGGGGCAGCGGCCGAGCCATTTGGCCGTCGTCCAGCCGCACTCGGTGCAGCGGTAGGACGGGCGGTCCTTGGCGGATTTCGTACGAGCAGCCATGTCCGCCACCGTAGCCGCCGCCACTGACAACGCCGTTCCCGAGCGGTCGGCCGGCCCGCGCCGGCTGTTCCCACGGGGGCGCACGCGCTTGCGGTACGAACCGGGCGCAAATGCCCGCGGAAAGCCCCGTCCTGTCCCCTTTCGAGGAGAACGTTCACCCGTACGGATTAAATCCGTTCAAGTGGCCCCAGGCGGTCGTCACCGCCCTTCTACGGTCGCCGGATGACGAGCCGTCATCAGGATCCCCCGCCCTCCGACCCGTCCCCCGCACGGCGCGGTGAGCCGCGGCGCTCCCCGCGGCAGTCGGCGCCCGCGCGGGACGAGCCCCACCTCGACGGCCTGTTCACGTACTGCCTGTCGGTCCTCTGCGACCACGACAGCGCGATCGCCACCCTGGGCGAGGTCCTCGCGCTGGCGGAGCGGCAGCGCGCCCGATGCCCCGAGGACCCCGACCGCCACGCGGCCTGGCTCTACGCCCTGGCCCGGTGGGCGTGCCTGCGCGCCCTGGCCGCGCAGCGCGGACGCGTACCGCGCGGACGCCGGGCGGAGGAGGCCGAGGAGAGCCGCCTCCCCGAGGACGTCTCCGCCCACCGGCAGCGCGAACTGGCCCTCCTGGCGTGGCCCGAGGCGGCGGGTACGAGCCCCGAGCAGCGCGAGGCCCTGGAGCTCGCGGTCCGCCACCGGCTCACCCCCGAGGACGTCGCCGCCGTCCTCGGCGTCACCCCGCAGGCGGCCCGCGAGACCCTCGCCACCGCGGCCTGCGAGGTCGAGCGGACCCGGACCGCGCTCGCGATCGTGGAGACCGGCAGCTGCGCCGTCGTGACCGGCCTGACCGGTGACGAAAGGGTTCTGCTGGGAGCCGCGCTGCGCCTGGAGATCGTCCGCCACGTCGACTCCTGCCCCCGCTGCCGCCGCGCCGCCGAGGGCGTCGTCGGCGCCGGGGCCTGGCCCGGTACCAGCGTGACCCCCGCCCGGCTGCCCGTGCTCAGCGCGCCGCGCGGCGCCGCCCGCGCCGCCATGCGGGGCGTCCCGCGCGGACGCGCGACGGCGCCCCGCTTCAACCGCGCGGGCTTCCCGATGAGCCCCAGGGATCAGGCCGCCCGCCGCGACCGCCTGCGCTCCCGCGCGGTGACCACCACGGTCGTCGCCACCGTCGTCGCCGCCCCGGTGCTGGCCCTGTGGGCCGCCTACCGCGGCGCTCCGCCCACCGGCGAGGGCAGCGACCGGGCGACCGTCACCGCCGACGAGGAGAACACCTCCAGGACCCTCGCCGGCGACCACCCGGCGCACGACTCCTACGACAACGCCGGCAACGCCCGCCCCGACACCACCGACCGCTTCACCTCCGCCCGCCGCCCGCCCGACGTCTCGGTCGAGGTCCTGGGCGGCGATCCCGCAAAACCGTCGGTGTCGGGCGGGACCGCTCATAGCCGGTTCTCGGTCGACGCCCGTCGGTACGGCGACACGACCGTCGTCACTCTGCGCGCCGGTTCCGCACCGCTCGTCTGGTCGCTCCACAGCGACGCCTTCTGGCTGCGGGCGAGCCGGAGTTCGGGAACCCTGGCCCCGGGCGAGACGTTCACCGTGCACATCACCGTCGACCGCACCCACGAGCCGGGCGGCCACTGGACGGCGCACCTCTCCGTCGCCCCCGGCGACGCGGTGGTCGTCGTCCGGGGATACGGCCCAGGCACTCCCACGGGCCCGCCCGCGACCTCCGGCCCGCCGCCCTCGTCCGCCGCGCCCTCACCGCCCCCGCCGTTTCCGTCGCCCTCGGAACCGGAGCCCGGCACCCCGCCACCGGACCCCGGGCCCACCCCCTCCCCGACGACCCCCGACCCGACGCCCGAACCCACCCCCACGACGCCCGGGCCGACCGACCCGGCCCCGACGGACGACCCCCCGCCGCCCACCGACACGCCCGCCCCGGCCGCCAACTGACGCGACCGCGCTACCGCGCCGGGTCCGCCGGATGCGGGGCCACCAGCGGCAGCTGCGAGGCCAGCCGCGCCTCGCACAGCCCGACCAGGACGTCGTAGGCCTGCTTGCCCATCAGCTCCGTCAGCTCCGGCCGGTACGACACGTACACCGGGTCGCCCGCCCCGTGGGCCGACGTCGCGGAGGTGCACCACCAGTGCAGGTCGTGGCCGCCGGAGCCCCACCCCCTGCGGTCGTACTCGCCGATCGAGATCTGCAGCACCTGGGTGTCGTCCGGCCGGTCGATCCAGTCGTACGTCCGCCGCACCGGCAGCTGCCAGCACACGTCGGGCTTGGTCTCCAGCGGCTCCCTGCCCTCACGGAGCGCCAGGATGTGCAGCGAGCAGCCCGCCCCGCCCGCGAAGCCGGGCCGGTTCTGGAAGATGCACGACCCCTCCCAGCGGCGCGTCTGCCGGTCGCCGTCCTCGTCCTCCTGCGTCCAGCCGCCCTCGGTCCCGACGCCGTGGAACTGCCAGATGTCCGGTGTGAGCCGGGCCACATGCCCGGCGACCCGGCGCTCGTCGTCGGCGTCCGAGAAGTGCGCGCCCAGGGTGCAGCAGCCGTCCGCCGCGCGGCCGGCCTGGATGCCCTGGCAGCCGCTGCCGAAGATGCAGTTCCAGCGCGAGGTGAGCCAGGTCAGGTCGCAGCGGAAGACCTGCTCGCCGTCCGCCGGGTCGGGGAACTCGACCCAGGCCCGGGCGAAGTCGACGCCCTGTTCGTCCGCGGGCGCGCCGGAGGCGGAACCGGTGGGGACGACGGGGACGACACGCTTCTTCTTCGCCTTCGCGGGCTTCTTCGTTTTCGGCACCCGCCCAGAGTAAGACCGGCTGGCAGTAGCGTTTCGCCCATGAGACTCGGTGTCCTTGACGTGGGTTCGAACACGGTTCATCTGCTCGTGGTGGACGCGCACCACGGAGCCCGCCCCCTGCCCGCGCACTCCCACAAGGCGGAGCTGCGCCTGGCCGAACTGCTCGACGACCAGGGGGCGATCAGCACGGACGGCGTCGACCGGCTGATATCCGTCATCCACAGCGCGCTTCGGGCGGCCGAGGACAAGGGCGCGGAGGAGATCCTGCCCTTCGCGACCTCCGCCGTCCGGGACGCCACCAACGCCGACGCCGTGCTCGCCCGGGTCAAGGCCGAGACCGGCGTCGACCTGCCCGTCATGTCCGGTGCCGAAGAGGCCCGGCTGACCTTCCTCGCCGCCCGCCGCTGGGTCGGCTGGTCCGCGGGCACCCTCCTGCTGCTCGACATCGGCGGCGGCTCCCTGGAGATCGCCCACGGCATGGACGAGGAGCCCGACGCCGCCGTCTCGCTCCCGCTCGGCGCGGGCCGCCTCACCGCCGGCTGGCTCCCCGGCGACCCCGTCGCGCCCGACGACGTCCGCGCGCTCCGCCGGCACGTCCGCACCGAGGTCGGCCGGATCGTCGGCGACTTCACCCGCAGGGGTGCGCCCGACCACGTCGTCGCCACCTCCAAGACCTTCAAGCAGCTGGCCCGGATCGCCGGCGCGGCACGCAGCGCCGAGGGCCTCTACGTGCACCGCGAGTTGACCCACGCCGCACTGGAGGAGTGGGTCCCGCGGCTCGCCGCCATGACGACGGCCGAGCGCGCGGACCTTCCCGGCGTCTCCGAGGGCCGCGCCCACCAGCTCCTCGCCGGCGCGCTCGTCGCCGAGGCCGCGATGGACCTCTTCGGCGTCAAGACCCTCGACATCTGCCCCTGGGCGCTGCGCGAGGGCGTCATCCTCCGCCGCATCGACCGCCTGGGCAAGTGACCGGCGCGACCCGGGAACCGGCCTGCCCGGTTCCCGGGTCACCGGTCCGCGAGGCCGCCCCCGGCCCCCGCTCCCCGCGCGCCCCGTACGCTGTTCCCGTGGCAGAACCACCCGTACGCGTCCCGAAAGCAAAGGTCGCCCTCTCGACGGCGTCGGTGTACCCCGAGTCGACGGCGACCGCCTTCGAGATCGCCGCACGCCTCGGCTACGACGGCGTCGAGGTCATGGTCTGGACGGACCCGGTCAGCCAGGACGTCGACGCCCTGCGCCGCCTCTCCGACCACCACGGGGTGCCGATCCTCGCCGTCCACGCCCCGTGCCTCCTGATCACGCAGCGCGTCTGGTCCACCGATCCCTGGGTGAAACTCCAGCGCGCCCGCGCGGCGGCGGAGCGCCTGGGCGCGTCCACCGTCGTCGTCCACCCGCCCTTCCGCTGGCAGCGCGGCTACGCCCGCGCGTTCGTCCGGGGCGTCTGGCGGATGGCCGACGAGACCGACGTGCGGTTCGCCGTCGAGAACATGTACCCCTGGCGCTACCGCGACCGCGAGATGCTCGCCTACGCCCCCGACTGGGACGTCACCAAGGACGACTACCGGCACTTCACGATCGACCTGTCCCACACCGCGACGGCGCGCAACGACGCCCTGCAGATGGTCGACCGGATGGCCGACCGCCTGGGCCACGTCCACCTGGCCGACGGCAACGGGTCCGCCAAGGACGAGCACCTGGTCCCCGGCCGCGGCTCCCAGCCCTGCGCGGAGCTGCTCGAACGGCTGGCGGGCTCGTCGTTCGACGGACACGTCGTCATCGAGGTCAACACCCGCCGGGCCATGTCGTCCGCCGAACGCGAGGCCGACCTCGCCGAGGCCCTGGCCTTCACCCGCCTCCACCTCGCCGCGACCACCGCGGCCGACCGCTTCCCGCTCTCCTGAAGACACCTCCCAGGAGGGCGTCCCGCTCTGCCGTGGTTGACCGGAGTGTGAGCCGGTCGTCCCGCAATCCGGACGGCCTGTCCAGATCCTGGAGCACGGGCGTACGCTCGACGACAGCCCTATTCGCCGGAGCCCCGATCCCCGGGGCGCTGCCCAAGGAGCGAGCGAAGATGCCCGAGCTGAGGTCCCGCACAGTCACCCACGGCCGCAACATGGCGGGCGCGCGCGCCCTCATGCGCGCCTCCGGGGTAGCGAGCGAGGACATCGGCAAGCCGATCATCGCCGTCGCCAACTCCTTCACCGAGTTCGTCCCCGGCCACACCCACCTCGCCCCCGTCGGCCGGATCGTCTCCGACGCCATCAAGGCGGCCGGCGCCGTCCCCCGCGAGTTCAACACCATCGCGGTCGACGACGGCATCGCCATGGGCCACGGCGGCATGCTCTACAGCCTGCCGTCCCGCGACCTCATCGCCGACAGCGTCGAGTACATGGTCGAGGCCCACTGCGCCGACGCCCTGATCTGCATCTCCAACTGCGACAAGATCACCCCCGGCATGCTGATGGCCGCGCTGCGCCTCAACATCCCGACGGTCTTCGTCTCCGGTGGCCCCATGGAGGCCGGCAAGGCCACGCTCGTCGACGGCACCGTCCGCACCCTCGACCTCGTCGACGCCATCTCCGACGCCGTCAACGACAAGATCTCCGACGCCGACATCCTCCGCATCGAGGAGAACGCCTGCCCGACCTGCGGCTCCTGTTCGGGCATGTTCACCGCCAACTCGATGAACTGCCTCGCCGAGGCCATCGGCCTCGCCCTCCCCGGCAACGGCTCGGTGCTCGCCACCCACACCGCCCGCAAGGCCCTCTACGAGACCGCAGGCCGCACCGTCGTCGAGATCACCAAGCGCCACTACGAGCAGGACGACGCCTCCGTCCTGCCGCGCGCCGTCGCCTCCCGCGAGGCCTTCGAGAACGCCATGGCCCTCGACATCGCCATGGGCGGCTCCACCAACACGATCCTGCACCTCCTGGCCGCCGCCCAGGAGGCCGGCCTCGACTTCGGCCTCGCGGAGATGGACGAGATCTCCCGCCGCGTCCCCTGCCTCGCCAAGGTCGCCCCCAACGTCGCCCCCGGCGGCACCTACTACATGGAGGACGTGCACCGCGCGGGCGGAATCCCCGCCATCCTCGGCGAGCTGCACCGCGGCGGCCTGCTCAACGAGAACGTCCACAGCGTCCACGCCGACTCGCTCGCCGAGTGGCTCAAGACCTGGGACGTCCGCGGCGGATCGCCCTCCGCCGAGTCCGTCGAGCTGTGGCACGCCGCACCCGGCTGCAAGCGATCGGCAACCGCGTTCTCCCAGTCCGAGCGGTGGGACAGCCTCGACACCGACGCCGCCGACGGCTGCATCCGCTCCGTGGAGCACGCCTACTCCAAGGACGGCGGTCTCGCCGTCCTCAAGGGCAACCTGGCCGTCGACGGCTGCGTGGTGAAGACCGCCGGCGTCGACGAGTCCATCTGGACGTTCGAGGGCCCCGCCGTCGTCTGCGAGTCCCAGGAGGAGGCCGTCGACAAGATCCTCCGCAAGGAGATCACCGCCGGGGACGTCGTCGTCATCCGCTACGAGGGCCCCAAGGGCGGCCCCGGCATGCAGGAGATGCTCTACCCGACGTCGTTCCTCAAGGGCCGCGGCCTCGGCAAGGTCTGCGCCCTGGTCACCGACGGCCGCTTCTCCGGCGGCACCTCCGGCCTCTCCATCGGCCACGCCTCCCCTGAAGCCGCCTCCGGAGGCACCATCGCCCTGGTCGAGGACGGCGACCGCATCTCGATCGACATCCCCAACCGCACGATCCAACTCCTGGTGTCCGACGAGGAACTGGCCCGCCGCGACAAGGCCCTGAACGGCGTCTACGCCCCCAGGAACCGCGAGCGCAAGGTCTCCCAGGCCCTCCGCGCCTACGCCGCCATGGCCACCAGCGCCGACAAGGGCGCCGTCCGCGACGTCACCAAGCTCGGCTGACCCGATCACACCCGCCGGCTCCCGTCCGCCCCGCGGCCGGGAGCCGACGCATGTCCCCCTCCACAGGACATCGCCACCCTCAGGCGTCGCGTGGTCGACCAGCGCACCCCCCGGGCGATAATCGATCCCGTGAGCGACGAGACGCCTCCCCCCGGCACCCCCGACGACCCGCGAACCGCCGACACCGGCCCCCGCCCCGAACCACTGCGCTTCTACGGCACCACGTGGGTCGACCACACCGGCCACTACGCCCTGCGCCGCGCCGGCCTCGCCGCCGGATCCCTCCTCGCCGCGGTCGCGGCCTGCCTCGTCCTGCGCTTCGCCTTCGAGGGCATGCAGATCGCCGAGGTCGGCGGCCTGGTGAACACCCTCCTCGTCGTCTTCTTCGCGGTCTGCAGCGCGATCGCCTTCCGCCGCACCTGGGAGGGCTTCACCCGCCGCCTCGACCCGTCGGCCGAGCAGTCCCTCCGCAGCGTCAAGACGATCGGCTTCATCGGCTCGCTCCTCGCCTACTTCTTCCGCTCCCTCGCCGAGGCCCCCGGCGAGAAACTCCACCGGACCGAGTACGAGACGGCCCGCGCGCGGTACGAGCGGCGCAGCACCCGCCGCGCCGGCAACCCCGCCAAGCGCAAGCGCCGCCGCTGAGCCCGGCAGGGACCGGTCTTCGCGGCAGACCCCTTCCCGGCTCGCCCGCCCGCGGCCAGGATGGCTCCATGGCCACAGCTCCGTCCCGCGCCCACTCCTTCGACAGCGCCGCGGCGGAGTACGCCGCCCACCGACCCGGCTACCCCCCGGCGCTCTTCGCCGCCGTCGAGGACCGTCTCGGCCGCCCCCTGACCGGCGCCCGCGCCGCGGACGTCGGCGCCGGCACCGGAATCGCCACCGCGCTGCTGCACGGGCGAGGTGCCCGCGTGACCGCCGTCGAACCGGGCGTGGCCATGGCCGACCAACTGCGTCGCGCCCACCCGCGGATCCCCCTGGTGCGCGGCGACGGCAACGCCCTCCCCTTCGCCGACGCCTCGCTGGACCTCCTGACCTTCGCCCAGTCCTGGCACTGGACGGACCTGCCCCGGGCCGGCGCGGAAGCCCGCCGCGTCCTGAGGCCCGGCGGGGTCCTCGCCCTCTGGTGGAACCTCGCGGACACCGGGGCCGACTGGATCGCCGCCCAGACCGACCGCATCCTCGCCCGCTCGGCCACCGCCGACCTGCCGGGCGTCGCGGCGACCCACCCCGGCTTCACCCCCGCACTGCCCGACACCCTCGCCTTCACCCGCCACCAGTTCCCCTGGAGCCGGGAGGTCCCGCTCGACGGCCACCTCGCCAACCTGGCCACCCACTCGACCTTCCTGATCAGCCCGGCCGACGAGACCCGGGCCTTCTTCGACGCCGAGCGCGAGATCCTCCTGCGGGCCTTCCCCGACGGCCGGGTCCGCGAGGACTACGTCACCCACCTCTTCCTCGCCACCCGCTGACCCCGCTGCCCGCCCCTCGGACACCTCCCGACCGGACGCCACCCGGGTGCGAGGATGGGCCGGGTACGCACCACAGCACCCCGCACCCGGCCCGGAGGGCGTTCCCATGTCCCAGACCGTCGCAGTCCTCGGCACCGGCAAGATCGGCGAAGCCCTCCTCAGCGGCATGATCCGCGCCGGCTGGCGCCCGGCCGACCTCCTGGTCACCACCCGCCGCGGCGACCGCGCGGAGGAACTGCGCACCCGGTACGGGGTCGAGCCCGTGTCCAACGCCGACGCGGCCAAGCGGGCCGACACGCTCATCCTCGCCGTGAAGCCGCAGGACATGGGACGGCTCCTCGACGAACTGGCCCCGCACCTGCCCGGCGAGCGCCTGATCGTCAGCGCCGCCGCGGGCATCACGACGTCCTTCATCGAGGAGCGGCTACCGGCGGCCACCCCGGTCGTCCGCGTCATGCCCAACACCCCCGTCCTGGTCGACGAGGGCATGTCCGTCATCAGCGGCGGCAGTCACGCCACGGCCGAGCACCTCGCCCACACCGAGGAGATCTTCGGCGGCGTCGGCAAGACCCTCCGCGTGCCCGAGTCGCAGCAGGACGCCGCGACCGCGCTCTCCGGCTCCGGACCGGCGTACTTCTACTTCCTGGTCGAGGCCATGACGGACGCGGGCATCCTGCTCGGCCTTCCCCGCGCCCAGGCCCACGACCTGATCGTCCAGGCCGCGATCGGCGCGGCGGTCATGCTGCGCGACAGCGGCGAACATCCCGTGAAGCTCCGCGAGGCCGTCACCTCCCCGGCCGGGACGACGATCAGCGCCATCCGCGAGCTGGAGAACCACGGGGTTCGTGCCGCTCTCATCGCCGCGCTCGAAGCCGCCCGGGACCGCAGCCGGCAGCTCGCCTCCGGCAACGGCTGACACCCTCCGACCAGGGACATCGACCGGGAGTTGACACCGGGTCGCCGACTCCGTAATGTACTCCGAGCTGTCCGACGTGAGAACCGACTCCGGTCGGCCCCGGACAGTCACTCCGCAGGAATCACCGCAAACGAACGGCGCTTCGTCGTCCCCTCGTTTTCGTGTGTCTTCTTTCGGGGAGTGGAATTCCCTCGATTAGCTCGGGACTCAGGAATCCGCTACTGTCTCACTCGCCGCGGCGCCCCAACAGGCGCTCAGGCGGACCCTCCTGACGGGGAATCAGAGCCGAAAAGCTCTGATAGAGTCGGAACCGCCGGAAAGGAAAGCGCGAAAGCGAAGACCTGGAAAGCGCCGAGGAAATCGGGCCCGAAAGAGTCTGGTAGAGTCGGAGACGCAAGACCGAAGGGAAAAGCCCGGAGGAAAGCCCGAGAGGGTGAGTACGAAGGAAGCGTCCGTTCCTTGAGAACTCAACAGCGTGCCAAAAGTCAACGCCAGATATGTTGATACCCCGTCTCTCCCGATCTCGGGAGGACGAGGTTCCTTTGAAAAAGACCTGTTCGATCCCTTTGGGGGTGCGGGCAGGCGACACAGCGAGGACGCAGTGAACGTGTCGGCCCTATTCCGGTCGACGGTTCCGCTCTTCCGACGTGTTTCACCGGATTACCGGTAAACATTCACGGAGAGTTTGATCCTGGCTCAGGACGAACGCTGGCGGCGTGCTTAACACATGCAAGTCGAACGATGAAGCCCTTCGGGGTGGATTAGT
>NZ_JBHWZH010000013.1:0-68402 GCF_042728285.1 Streptomyces sp. NPDC060194
ACCCGGATCGGCTCCGGGTGCGGCGCGTCGGCCGTGCTGCGGCGTGCGGTCAGCCGCGCAGCTGCTCGTAGGCGGGCAGCGTCAGGAACGCGGCGTAGTCCTCGTCGAGCGAGACCTGGAGCAGCAGGTCGTGCGCCTGCTGCCAGGAGCCCGCCGCGTACGCCTCCTCGCCCAGCTCGGCGCGGATCGCGGCCAGCTCCTCGGCGGCGATCCGGCGGGCCAGCTCGGGGGTGGCCCGCTCGCCGTTCTCGAAGACCACGCCGGCGTTGATCCACTGCCAGATCTGCGAGCGGGAGATCTCGGCGGTGGCCGCGTCCTCCATGAGGTTGAAGATGGCCACTGCGCCCAGGCCGCGCAGCCAGGCCTCGATGTAGCGGATGCCGACCTGGACGGCCGAGACCAGGCCGTCGTAGGTGGGCTTGGCGTCCAGGGAGTCGATGGCGATCAGGTCATCGGCCGCCACCGACACGTCCTCGCGCAGCCGCTCCTTCTGGTTCGGCTTCTCGCCGAGCACGGCGTCGAAGGAGGCCATGGCGATCGGCACCAGGTCCGGGTGGGCCACCCAGGAGCCGTCGAAGCCGTCGCCGGCCTCGCGGTCCTTGTCCGCCTTGACCTTCTCGAAGGCCACCTTGTTCACCTCGGCGTCCTTGCGGGACGGGATGAACGCCGCCATGCCGCCGATCGCGTGCGCCCCGCGCCGGTGGCAGGTCCGCACCAGCAGCTCGGTGTAGGCGCGCATGAACGGGGCGGTCATGGTCACCGCGTTGCGGTCGGGCAGCACGAACTTCTGCCCGCCGTCGCGGAAGTTCTTCACGATGGAGAAGAGGTAGTCCCAGCGGCCCGCGTTCAGCCCGGAGGCGTGGTCGCGCAGCTCGTAGAGGATCTCCTCCATCTCGTACGCGGCCGTGATCGTCTCGATGAGGACGGTCGCCCGCACGCTGCCCCGGGGGATGCCCACGTGGTCCTGCGCGAAGACGAACACGTCGTTCCAGAGCCGCGCCTCCAGGTGCGACTCCGTCTTCGGCAGGTAGAAGTACGGGCCCTTGCCGAGGTCGAGCAGTCGCCGCGCGTTGTGGAAGAAGTACAGGCCGAAGTCGACCAGCGCGCCCGGGACCGGCTCGCCGTCCACCGTGAGGTGCCGCTCGGCGAGGTGCCAGCCGCGCGGGCGCATGACGACGGTCGCCAGCTCGGCGGCGTCCTTGAGCGCGTAGGACTTGCCGGTGCGCTCGTCGGTGAAGTCGATCCGGCGCTCGTAGGCGTCGATCAGGTTGAGCTGGCCGAGGACGACGTTCTCCCAGGTGGGGGCGGAGGCGTCCTCGAAGTCGGCCAGCCAGACCTTCGCGCCGGAGTTCAGCGCGTTGATCGTCATCTTGCGGTCGGTGGGGCCGGTGATCTCCACCCGGCGGTCGTCCAGCGCGGCCGGGGCCGGCGCGACCCGCCAGGAGTCGTCGGCGCGGATGTGCGCGGTGTCGGGGAGGAAGTCGAGCGACGAGGTGCGGGCGATCTCCGTGCGGCGCTCGTCCCGGCGGGCCAGCAGCTCGTCGCGGCGCGGGGTGAACTGCCGGTGCAGCTCAGCCACGAAGGCCAGGGCGGCGTCGGTCAGTACCTCGTCCTGCCGCGGCAGGGCCTCGGCGTCGACGACGACGCGGCCGGCGTTCGCGTGCGGCGCGGGTGCGGACATGAGCTGTCACTCCTTCAAGGGCGGCACGGGGTGCCCGGTACTCGGTCGGCTGGTTCCGGACGGGGTCGGCCCGAAGTCGCTCCCCGGCCGTCGATCGCTCTGAAAGTGGACAGTAGTTTCCTCATGGTGGAAGTTCAATGGTTTGTTGATGTCGAGATTCTCCGGCTCGACAGAACGTGGCGCTGAGTGCCACACCGGTCACCACGGATTCCCCGCGACCGGCTCACTCCAGCCGCCGCAGGTCCGCAGGGGTGTCGATGTCGTACTCCTCGGCCACGTCCGCGCACTCCACGAGCGCCACCGCCTCCGCGTGCCGCCTCAGGTACGCGCGTGCCCCGCGGTCGCCGGTCGCACTCGCCGCGATGCCCGCCCAGTGGTCCGCGCCGAACAGCACCGGGTGCCCGCGCTCCCCGTCGTACGCCGCCGCCGCCAGCGCCGCCGGGCCCGCCGCCGCCCCCGCGGTGCGCACCCGCGCGACCGCCGCGGGTCCGACGCCCGGCTGGTCGACGAGCGCCACCAGCGCGGCGCGCGCCCCCGAGCCGGGCAGTGCGGCGAGGCCCGCCCGCAGCGACGAGCCCATGCCCTCCTGCCAGTCCGGGTTGCCGACGAGCACGCAGTCCGCGAGCTCCGCCCGTGCCCGCACCTCGTCCGCCGCCGCGCCGAGGACCACGTACACCGGCGCGCAGCCGCCCTGCCGCAGGATGCGCACCGCGTGCTCCACCAGCGGGCGGCCGCGGTGGGTGAGCAGCGCCTTGGGCCGGCCGCCGAGCCGCCGGCCGCCGCCCGCGGCGAGCAGCAGGCCCGCGACCTCGCCCGACGGCCGGGCGGGACCCGAGGGCGGGGTGGGAGGGGTCATCGATTCGGTCATGCGCCTTGCATACCGCGCCGGCGGCGGGTTCTTCCAACGCGTGCGCGCTTACGAGCCGTTTCGCCGAACCGGACGATCGTCCACCGGTCGTTCCGCGCGTCGCGTTGGCCGAATTAGCGCTATGCAGTAGCGCGGTGGCGCAGGGTGGCGAAATACTGGCGAAGGATCCCCGGTGCGTGCGACCACCGCACCCAGGGGGGCCTTGCCGGCACAACGACGTGCGAGGGGAACGACATTGTTGCGTGGTGCGCAGATCAGGCGGGTGGCGGAGGGTGCCGACGACCCCAGGGTGGCGGAGCTGAGCGCGTCCGTGGCCCGGCTGCGGCGTGAACTGGCCCAGCATCCCGCCGAGTTCGTCGACCGGTCCATCGCCGAGGAGGAACTCGCCGGGCTCGCCGCGATGGTGGCGGGCGGGACCCCCGAGGTGCGCCGGATGCGCAGCTCGCTGCTCCTCGTCGCCGGGGCGATCGGCTCCGTCAGCGCCCTCGCCCGCTCCCTGGCCGAACTGCGCAACGCGATCGAACTCTTCGGCCCCGACCGCTGAGCCGCCCGCCTGCGCCGCGGGCGGTGTCCGCCCCCGCGTCGCCGGATCAGCCGCCCTGCTGGCCCGAACTGGCCAGTGCCTGCGAGAGCTCCGCCGCGATCCCCTTGAGCACCGGCACGATGCGCTCCGTCGCCTCCTCCGTCACCCGGCCCGCGGGGCCGGAGATGGAGACGGCGGCCGCGGTGGGGGAGTCCGGCACCGGGACGGCCAGGCAGCGGACGCCGATCTCCTGCTCGTTGTCGTCGACCGCGTAGCCGGTGCGGCGCACGAGGTCGAGCGCGTCGAGGAACGCGTCGGGGGTGGTGATCGTCTTCTCGGTGGCCGCCGGCATCCCGGTCCGGGCGAGCAGCGCGCGGACCTCCTCCGGCGGGGTGTGCGCGAGCAGCGCCTTGCCGACGCCGGTGGAGTGCGGCAGGACCCGCCGGCCGACCTCGGTGAACATCCGCATCGAGTGCTTGGACGGCACCTGGGCGACGTAGACGATCTCGTCGCCGTCGAGCAGCGCCATGTTCGCCGTCTCGCCGGTCTCCTCGACCAGCCGCGCCAGGTACGGCCGTGCCCAGGTCCCGAGCAGTCGCGCGGAGGACTCGCCGAGCCGGATCAGGCGCGGGCCGAGCGCGTACCGCCGGTTCGGCTGCTGGCGGACGTAGCCGCAGACCACCAGCGTCCGCATCAGCCGGTGGATGGTCGGCAGCGGCAGCCCGCTGCTCGCGGACAGCTCGCTCAGCCCGACCTCGCCGCCCGCGTCCGCCATGCGCTCCAGGAGGTCGAAGGCGCGCTCGAGCGACTGGACGCCGCCGCTGGCTCCGGCGGGCTTGGGGGCGTCGGTGGTGGGCGACGACGACACGGCGCGTTCCCTTCGGTGGAGTCCGGTCCCGGGCGTACGGGTGAGGCTGGGGTGCAGCCTACCGGGCGGCATCCGGCCGCACCCGTGATCGCGCCCGGCGTTCGGGCCGGTCAGGGCGGGTATGTCCGATCGGTCGGTGATCGCGGAGGCCGTTCGGCGGCTCCGGGTGGAGAGTCGTCCATTCTGCGAGACGGAATCCGGTTGTCGAATCGTGGAAACATCCAAGTGTGACACTCGGGCCGGCGGAGAGCCCTTGACGGTCGCCGGGGCGGCGGCGAGACTCCGACGCAGGATTCAACAAACCGTTGAAAGTCGACGCGGGCGAGAGGAGCAGACGTGCCGGAGGTCGAGCTGGTACTGCGGTCGAGGCGGGTCGTCACCCCGGAGGGCACCCGGCCGGCCGCGGTGACCGTCGCGGACGGGACGATCACGGCCGTGCTGCCGTACGACGCCGAGGTCCCGGCCGGGGCCCGCGTCGAGGACTTCGGCGACCAGGCGCTGCTGCCCGGCCTCGTCGACACCCACGTGCACGTCAACGACCCCGGCCGCACCCAGTGGGAGGGCTTCTGGACCGCCACCCGGGCCGCCGCGGCCGGCGGCATCACCACTCTCGTCGACATGCCGCTCAACTCCCTCCCGCCGACGACCACCGTCGACAACCTGCGCGTCAAGCAGCGGGTCGCCGCCGACAAGGCGCACATCGACGTCGGCTTCTGGGGCGGCGCGCTGCCCGGCAACACCGCCGACCTGCGGGCCCTGCACGACGCCGGAGTCTTCGGCTTCAAGTCCTTCCTCTCGCCGTCCGGCGTCGAGGAGTTCCCGCACCTGGCGGAGGCGAAGGACCTCGACGCGGTCCTCGCCGAGATCGCGGGCTTCGGTGGGCTGCTCATCGTCCACGCCGAGGACCCCCACCACCTGGACAGCGCGCCCCAGCAGGGCGGCCCCGCCTACGGGAACTTCCTCGCCTCGCGCCCCCGAGAGGCGGAGAACGCGGCGATCGCCCGGCTGATCGAGGCCGCCCGCCGGTACGACGCCCGGGTCCACGTCCTGCACCTGTCCTCCGCCGACGCGCTCCCGCTGATCGCCGATGCGCGGGCCGACGGCGTCCGGATCAGCGTCGAGTCCTGCCCGCACTTCCTCACCCTCACCGCGGAGGAGGTCCCCGACGGGGCGACGGAGTTCAAGTGCTGCCCGCCGATCCGGGAGTCCGCCAACCAGGACGTGCTGTGGGAGGGGCTCGCGAGCGGCCTGATCGACTGCGTCGTCTCCGACCACTCGCCCTGCACCGCCGACCTCAAGACCCCCGACTTCGCCGAGGCCTGGGGCGGCATCTCCTCCCTCCAGCTCGGCCTGCCCGCGATCTGGACCGAGGCGCGCCGCCGGGGCCACGGCCTCGACGACGTCGTCCGCTGGATGTCCGCCGCGCCCGCCGCGCTCGCCGGCCTGTCCTCGAAGGGCGCGATCGCCCCCGGCCGCGACGCCGACTTCGCCGTCCTCGCCCCCGACGACACCTTCACCGTCGACCCCGCCGCCCTCCACCACCGCAACCAGGTCACCGCGTACGCCGGCCGCACCCTCTCCGGCGTCGTCACCTCCACCTGGCTCCGCGGCACCCGCGTGTACGACGACGGCACCCTCACCGAGCCGTCGGGCCGCCTCCTCGAACGGCCCGCCGCGGGCTGAGCGGCGACCCCCCGGCGTGCCCGCCGTCCACGGCGTACTCCGCGCCCGTGCCCCCGGAAAAGGCCACGCAGCGGAGCCGCGCGTCGATGCGGCCGTGCTGTGCCCCCTCATGCCGCCCACGGCAGCCAGGCGTCCACGTGGAACCCGCCGCCGGGAGTCGGCCCGTGGTCCAGGCGGCCGCCGGCGAGGGCCGCGCGTTCGGTGAGGCCGATGAGGCCCTGCCCGGAGCCGGGGACGGGCGGGACGGGCCCGGGCGGGGCGGGATGGCCGACGTGGACGGTGAGGCCGTCCCCGGGCCCGCCCTCCACGCGGACCGAGACGTCCGCACCGGGCGCGTGCTTGCGCGCGTTGGTGAGCGCCTCCTGGGCGATCCGGTACGCGGTCCGGCCGATCGCGGCGGGCGCGGACGCCGGATCGGCGACGCGCAGGTCGAGGCGGATGCCCATCCCCGCCCCCACACTCTCCGCGACCAGGCCGGGCAGTGCGTCGAGGGTGGGCTGCGGCCGCCCCGACGCCTCGTCGCCGCCCCGGTCGTCGGTCCGCAGGACGCCGATGATCTCCCGCAGGTCCTGCAGCGCCTCGTGCGCGCTGTCCCGGATGACGCCGGCCGCCCGGGCGACCTCCTCCCGCGGCGCGTCCGGCCGGAACTCCAGCGCTCCGGCGTGGACGCTCAGCAGGGTCAGCCGGTGCGCGAGCACGTCGTGCATCTCGCGGGCGATGGCCTCCCGGGCCAGCCGCTGCGCGTTCTCGGCCCGCAGCGCCGCCTCCGCCTCGGCCCGCCGGGCCCGCTCGCGCAGCGAGAGCAGCAGCCTGCGCTGCGAGCGGACGAACATGCCCCAGCCGATGACCATCCCGTTGAGCAGCACGCTGATGACCGCGTTCACCGCGAACGGCATCGTGGGGTCCGGCCGCAGCCAGGCCACGAGCACGGCGGTGACGGTGAACAGTCCGCCGATCCAGAGCGTGTAGCGCGGCGGCCGGTGGACGACGACGGTGAACAGCGCGATCACGGCCGCCCCGCCCGCGCCGAGGGACAGCGGGCTGACCAGCGCCAGGACGACCGCGAGCGGGACCGGCCACCGCCTGCGCAGCCACAGGGCCGCGCAGGCCAGCGCCCCGACCACCTGGTCGACGAAGAGCAGCGCTTCGGGCAGCCCGTGCTGCTGCTCGGCGACCGAGAGCCCGACGAGTCCGATGAGGACCGCGAGGACGAAACAGAGGAAGTCGACGACCCAGTCCCGTACGGTGCGCCGCCTGCGTCGTCCGTCGGCCGCCGGCTCCTCGCTCAGCGCGGACGGCAGCAGCCACGGGTACGGGTACTCGCGTTCCTGCCGTCGGGGAC
This sequence comes from Streptomyces sp. NPDC060194, assembly GCF_042728285.1. Classification (NCBI taxonomy): domain Bacteria; kingdom Bacillati; phylum Actinomycetota; class Actinomycetes; order Kitasatosporales; family Streptomycetaceae; genus Streptomyces; species Streptomyces sp. NPDC060194. The sequence continues at coordinate 6,966 of NZ_JBHWZH010000013.1, forward strand.
GCCGTGCCTGGTCAGCCTTCATGGTCGCCCAATGTAGGCGGACCGGCGGCGGCCGGCCGCCTCCTCGGCGCCGACGCGCGACCGGAGTCGGCGGGGCCTCAGGCGGCGCGGCGGCCCCAGGTGGTGCCGGCCAGGACGAGCGCTCCGCCCAACAGGCCGACCACGCCCAGCCGTTCGCCGCCGATCGCGATCCCCGCCGCGGCCGCCCACAGGGGCTCGGTGCCGAGCAGCAGGCTGACCCGGGAGGGCGAGGTGCGGCGGACCGCCCACATCTGGACGAAGAACGCGAACAGCGTGCAGCACAGCGACAGGAACAGCAGCCCGGCCCACTCCCGCGCGGAGAACGCGGCCGCGACGGACCACGGGGGGTCGCCGGTGCCGGCGGCGGCCAGGACGGCGAACACGGCGACGGCCGTGCCCAGTTGGACGGTGGTGAGCGACAGGTCGTCCGCGCCCCGGATCGCGCGGGTGCGGGACATCGCGAGCACGTGGACCGTCCGCGCGACCGCCGCGAGGAGGATCAGCAGGTCGCCGGGCGAGGGGGCGGTGAACCCGCCGCCCTGGGTGAGGAGCACCACGCCGAGCACGGACAGTCCGGCCGCCGCGAGGAAGGCGGGCCGGGGCCGGACCCGGGTGACGGCGGCCTCCGCGAGCGGGGTGAGGATCATGGTGAGGCTGATGATCAGCCCGGCGTTGGTCGCGGAGGTGTGGACGACGCCGTACGTCTCCAGGACGAAGATCCCGCCGAGGACCAGCCCGAGCACCGCCGCCCCGCGCCACTGGTCGCGGCGCAGGGCCCGCAGGCCGCGCCACCCGGCCACCACGAGGACCGGCAGGATCACCGCGAACCGCAGGACGAGCACCCCGATCACCGTCTGCGCGGTGGTGATCTCCTTCGCGGCGAGGTAGCTCCCGCCCCACACCGCCGCGACGAGCAGCAGCGGCAGGTCGACGAGCCAGGCGGCGCGCGGAGTCGTGGACGGGGCGGCGGAGACGGCGGCCGAGGTCACGCGGGTCCCTCCCGGGAGGAGCGGCGGTGCGTCGACACCGTCGTCGCGCGGGAGCAGCGGTCACCGTAACCGGCCGTGCACGGCTGCGGCCAGGGCTTATTGCGCGTCGAGGGCGTAACTGCCGTACGTGGGGCGGCCCTCGAGGTCGTACGAGCCGATCACCACGCCCGTCGAGGTGGTCCGGGTGCCGGTGTGCCGGAACGCGCTCGGCAGCCCGCCCTCGGCGAACAGCCGCTTGCCGGTGCCGAGGACGACGGGGAAGGTCAGCAGGTGGAGGGTGTCGACGAGGTCGTGCGCGAGCAGCCATTGCGCGAACGTCCCGCTGCCGTGCACCTGGAGCTCGCGGCCGGGGCCCTCCTTCAGTGCGGTGATCTCCTTGACGGGATCGGCGCCGAGCACCTGGGTGCCGGACCAGGCGGGGTCGGTGAGCGTGGTGGAGGCGACATACTTCGGCAGCGCGTTGAGTTTGGCCGCGACGGGGTTGTCCGGGTCGGTGACCCGCGGCCAGTGCGCGGCGAAGAGGTCGTACGTGCGGCGGCCGAGGAGGAACGCGTCGGCCCGGGTGAACACCTCGGCCATGAACGCGGCGAAGTCCCCGTCGCCGTACGGCACCGACCAGCCGCCGTGCGTGAACCCGCCGCCGGTGTCCTCCTCGGGACCGCCGGGCGCCTGGTGGACGCCGTCGAGGGTGAGGAACTGCGTGAGCGTGAGCTTCATGGCGTGGCCCTTCGCCGGATCGGATGCGTGTCACAGGGGATGACCCGCCATCGGGCCGGAACTCATCGGTCGAACTCCAGGTCCGAATGCCGCCGGTGCCGGCGCGGGCGAACGGCTTTGCTCGAACTCTCGACGAATCCACCGGGAGGTACCGGATGAACAGCTCAAGGGTCGCCCTCGTCACCGGCGGCAGCCGCGGCATCGGCGCGGCGGTCGCGCTGCGGCTGGCGCGCGAGGGAGCGGACGTCGCCTTCACCTACGTCAGCGACGCGGAGGCCGCTCGGGAGGTCGCCGACAAGATCGAGGCGGCCGGGCGGCGGGCCCTGGCCCTGCGCGCGGACTCGGCCGACCCCTCGGAGGCCGTCGCCGCCGTGGACCGGACGGTCGCCGCGTTCGGACGGCTCGACGTCCTCGTCAACAACGTCGGCGTCGGCGTCCTCGGGCCGCTCGACGCGCTCACCACCGCGGACGTCGAGCGGGTGCTCGCCGTCAACGTGCGCGGCGTCTTCCTCACCACGCAGGCCGCCGCGAAGGCCCTGGGCCGCGGCGGGCGCATCGTGAGCATCGGCACCTGCATGACCCAGCGTGTGCCCGGCCCCGGCGGGACCCTCTACGCGCTGAGCAAGTCCGCGCTCATCGGCATGACGAAGGCCCTCGCGCGCGAGCTCGGCCCCGCGGGCGTCACCGCGAACATCGTGCACCCCGGGCCCGTCGACACCGCGATGAACCCGGCCGACGGCCCGTTCGCGCAGGCGCAGGCCGGGATGACGGCGGTCGGCCGGTTCGGCGTGCCGGACGAGGTCGCGGCGGTCGTCGCGTTCCTCGCTGGCGAGGAGGCGGCGTTCGTGACGGGCGCGGAATACGCGGTGGACGGCGGGCACGCGGCGTAGGCGTTCAGTCCATGTCCGCGATCTCCGCCAGCTCCACCCGCCGCCGCTCGCGGCGGGAGGTCTCGCAGGCCTCCGCGATGCGCAGCGCCTGCAAGGCCTCCCGGCCGTCGCAGGGGTTGTCGCGCTCGCCGCGGACGAGGTCGACGAAGGCGTGGAGCTCGGCCTCGTACGCGGGGGCGAAGCGTTCGAGGAAGCCGGGCCAGGGCTTGACGGCCGGGGGCGGGCCCTGGGGCTCGGTGGAGGAGATGGGGGTGCGGTCGTCGAGGCCGACGGAGACCTGGTCGCGCTCGCCGGCGAGCTCCATGCGGACGTCGTAGCCGGCCCCGTTGCAGCGGGTGGAGGTGGCGGTGGCGAGGACGCCGTCATCGAGGGTGAGGACGGCGGCGGCGGTGTCGACGTCGCCGTTCTCGCGGAAGACGGGCGGACCCGTGTCCGAGCCGGTGGCGTAGACCTCGCGGACCTCGCGGCCGGTGACCCAGCGCAGCATGTCGAAGTCGTGGACCAGGCAGTCGCGGTACAGGCCGCCGGAGAGGGGCACGTACGCGGCGGGCGGCGGCGCGGGGTCGGAGGTCATCGCGCGGACGGTGTGCAGCCGTCCGAGTGAGCCCTCGCGCACCAGCTCGCGCGCCCGGGTGTACCCGGCGTCGAAGCGGCGCATGAAACCGAGCTGGAGGAGGGTGCCGGCCGTCTCGACCTCGCGGACCGCGGCGAGCGTGCCGGGCAGGTCGACGGCGATCGGCTTCTCGCAGAAGACCGGCAGCCCGGCGCGCGCCGCGCGGCCGATCAGCTCGGCGTGCGAGGCGGTGGCCGCGGTGATGACCACGGCGTCCACGCCCCAGGCGAAGATCTCGTCGGGCGACGGGGCCGCCGTGACGTCGAGCCGGTCCGCGAGCGCCGTCGCCCGCGCGGGGTCCGCGTCCGCGACCAGCAGCGCGCCCACCTCCCGGTGCCGGCTGAGGACGGCCGCGTGGAACGCGCCGATGCGGCCCGTTCCGATCAGTCCGATGCGCATGGTCACAAGGTGGCTCCCGCGCGGGGCAGTGTCAATTGTCAGGACAACTCCCGGCGCCGGGGTTCCGGTCGTCGCCGGCCGCAACTACGCTCGCCGCGTGGTGATCCCGTGGTGAGCCCCGACGGCCTCCGGCTCGGCGTGGACCGCTCCAGTCCGGTCCCGCTGTACTACCAGCTGGCGCAGCAGCTGGAGCGGGCGGTCGAGCAGGGGGAGCTGCCGCCGGGGGAGCGGCTCGGCAACGAGATCGCCCTCGCCCACCGCCTCGGCCTGTCCCGCCCGACCGTCCGCCAGGCCATCCAGCTCCTCGTCGACAAGGGCCTGCTGGTCCGCCGCCGGGGCGTCGGCACCCAGGTCGTGCACAGCAGGGTGCGCCGCCCGCCGGCGCTCAGCAGCCTCTACGACGACCTGGAGGCGGCCGGCGGCCGGCCGGGCACCGAGGTGATCGGCAACCGCGTCGAGCCCGCGCCCGCCGAGGTCGCGGCCGCCCTCGGCGTCCCCGAGGGCGAGGACGTGCACCGGGTCGAGCGGCTGCGGCTCACCCACGGCGAGCCGGTCGCACTGCTCCGCAACCACCTCCCGCTCGGCCTGCTGCCGGTCCTCACCGCGCAGCTGGAGTCCACCGGCCTCTACCGCGCCATGCGCGGCCACGGCATCACCCTGCACAGCGCCCACCAGCGGATCGGCGCCCGCGCCGCCACCGCCGGGGAGGCCGCCCTGCTCACCGAGGCGCCCGGCGCCCCGCTGCTGACCATGGAACGCACCACGTACGACGACACCGGCCGGGCCGTCGAGCACGGCACCCACCTCTACCGCGCGGCACGGTACGCGTTCGATTTCCACCTGCTCGTCCGCCCCTAGCGGGCGCCCGCGTCGGTGCGTCACCCATACTGGGTCGGCACAAAAGACGCGTTACCAGCAAGGACACACGGAAAGGCACGCTTCGTGGCAACGGTTCGGAGAGGCGCAGGAGCGACCGGAGCGCTGCTCGCGGCGGTGGTGGGACTGACCCTCGCCGGATGCAGCAGCACCGGCGGCAAACGCGCCGAGGAGGCGCGCGCACAGGCCAGCGCGGCGGCCAACGAGAAGGGCGCGTCGACGGTCGACACGCCCCGCTGGAAGATCGCGATGGTCACCCACTCGGGCGACGGCGACACCTTCTGGGACATCGTGCAGAACGGTGCGAAGGAGGCCGCCTCGAAGGACAACGTCGAGTTCCTCTACTCGCACAGCGACGAGGGCCAGCAGCAGGCGCAGCTGGTGGACGCGGCCGTCGACCAGAAGGTCGACGGGCTGATCGTCACCCTCGCCAAGCCCGACGCCATGAAGGACGCGGTGGCCCGCGCCCGCAAGGCGGGCATCCCGGTGATCACCGTGAACTCCGGCTCCGAGCAGTCGAAGTCGTTCGGCGCGCTCAGCCACATCGGCCAGGACGAGTCCATCGCCGGCGAGGCGGTCGGCGAGGAGCTGAACAAGCGCGGGAAGAAGAGGGCGATCTGCGTCCTGCACGAGCAGGGCAACGTCGGCCACGAGCAGCGCTGCGAGGGGACGAAGAAGACCTTCGACGGCACCCTGCAGAACCTGTACGTCGACGGCACCAACATGCCCGACGTGCAGTCCGCCATCGAGGCCAAGCTCCAGTCGGACTCCGCCGTCGACGCCGTCGTGACCCTCGGCGCGCCGTTCGCCGCGACCGCCGTCAAGGCGAAGCAGGACGCCTCCAGCAAGGCGGAGATCGACACCTTCGACCTGAACGCGCAGGTCGCGCAGGGTCTGAAGGACGACTCGCTCGGGTTCGCCGTCGACCAGCAGCCCTACCTCCAGGGCTACCAGGCCGTCGACCTGCTGTGGCTCTACCGCTACAACGGCGACGTGCTCGGCGGCGGCCGGCCCGTCCTCACCGGGCCGCAGATCGTCACGAAGAAGGAAGCGGACGCGCTCGCCGAGTACACGAAGCGGGGGACCCGGTGACCTCGCAGACCGCAACGCCGCCCGCCGGCGGCGCGCACGTCCCCGAGCCGGGCCCGGACGCCGACGAGCGGCTGGTGCGGACCTCGCTGCCGCGCCGGCTGCTCGGCCGCCCGGAGCTCGGCTCGGTGGTCGGCGCGGTGGCCGTCTTCCTGTTCTTCGCCGTCGCCGCCGACAGCTTCCTGCAGGCCTCCAGCCTCTCCACCGTGCTGTACGCGGCCTCCACGATCGGCATCATGGCGGTCCCCGTCGCGCTGCTGATGATCGGCGGCGAGTTCGACCTGTCCGCGGGCGTCATGGTGACGTCCTCGGCGCTGGTGTCGTCGATGTTCAGCTACCAGATGACCGCGAACGTCTGGGTCGGCGTCGGGGTGTCGCTGCTGGTCACGCTCGCGATCGGCGCGTTCAACGGGCTCATGCTGACCCGCACGAAGCTGCCGAGCTTCATCATCACGCTCGGCACGTTCCTGATGCTGACGGGTCTCAACCTCGGCTTCACCAAGCTGATCAGCGGCACCGTCTCCACCAAGTCGATCTCCGACATGGAGGGCTTCCCCTCCGCGAAGGCGCTGTTCGCCTCCACGTTCCGGATCGGGGACGTCAACATCAAGGTGACGATCCTGTGGTGGATCGGCCTGGTCGCCGTCGCCACCTGGATCCTGCTCCGCACCCGGGCCGGCAACTGGATCTTCGCCGTCGGCGGCAACGCGGCCGCGGCGCGCGCGATCGGCGTCCCCGTCACCCGCACGAAGATCGGCCTCTACCTGGGCGTCTCCTTCGGCGCGTGGATCGCGGGCCAGCACCTGCTGTTCTCGTTCGACGTGGTCCAGTCCGGCGAGGGCGTCGGCAACGAGCTGATCTACATCATCGCGGCCGTCATCGGCGGCTGCCTGATCACCGGCGGCTACGGCTCCGCGATCGGCTCAGCCGTCGGCGCGTTCATCTTCGGCATGACGAGCAAGGGCATCGTCTACGCCCAGTGGAACCCCGACTGGTTCAAGTTCTTCCTCGGCGCGATGCTGCTCCTCGCGGTGCTCCTCAACGCCTGGGTCCGGAAGCGCGCGGAGGCGACGAAGTGACGACGACATCCGAGAAGCCGCCGCTGGTCGAGCTGGACGGCGTCGGCAAGCTCTACGGCAACATCCGGGCGCTCTCCGACGTCTCGCTCCAGGTGCACGCCGGGGAGATCACCTGCGTCCTCGGCGACAACGGGGCCGGCAAGTCCACCCTCATCAAGATCATCTCGGGGCTGCACGGCCACGACGGCGGCACCCTGCGCCTCGACGGCGAGGAGACGACGCTCGCCTCGCCGCGCGAGGCGCTCGCCCGGGGCATCGCCACCGTCTACCAGGACCTCGCCGTCGTCCCGCTGATGCCGGTCTGGCGGAACTTCTTCCTCGGCTCGGAGCCGGTGAAGGGCGCGGGCCCGTTCAAGCGCATGGACGTGGACCTCATGCGCCGCACCACCCGCGCGGAGATGCTCCGCATGGGCATCGACCTGCGCGACGTCGACCAGCCCATCGGCACGCTCTCCGGCGGCGAGCGCCAGTGCGTGGCGATCGCGCGCGCGGTGTACTTCGGCGCCAGGATCCTCGTCCTCGACGAGCCCACCGCCGCGCTCGGCGTCAAGCAGTCCGGCGTCGTCCTCAAGTACGTCGCCGCCGCGCGCGACGCCGGCCTCGGCGTGGTCCTCATCACCCACAACCCCCACCACGCGTACCTGGTCGGCGACCGCTTCGTCCTCCTGAAGCGCGGCGCGATGTCCGGCAACCACCTCAAGGCGGAGACGTCGCTGGACGAACTCACCCGCCAGATGGCGGGCGGCTCGGAGCTGGAGGAACTCAGCCACGAGCTGCGGCGCGACGACCCTCCGGGCGTCGGCGGGGGATCCAGCCGGGCCGGCGCCTGAGGCCACACCCGGCCGGAGGCCGGTGCCACGTCCGAACGTCAGGCAGAATCGAAACCGATGAGTACCTACCGTGACCTCACGCACCGCGGCTCCGCCCGGGCCACCGTCCTGCGGACCGTCGGCACCCGGGAACGGCGCTCGCACCTCACCGCGCCGCGGGTGCCGACCGTCGGGATCGACATCGGCGGGACGAAGGTCATGGCGGGCGTCGTCGACGCCGACGGCGTGATCCTGGAGCAGATCAAGACCGAGACGCCGGACAAGTCCAAGAGCGCCAAGGTCGTCGAGGACACCATCGCCGAGCTGGTCCTGGACCTCTCCGACCGGCACGACGTGCACGCGGTGGGGATCGGCGCGGCCGGCTGGGTCGACGCCGACCGCTCCACGGTCCTGTTCGCCCCCCACCTGGCCTGGCGCAACGAGCCGCTGCGCGACGCGCTGCAGTCGCGGCTCGCCGTCCCGGTGATGGTCGACAACGACGCCAACACCGCCGCCTGGGCGGAGTGGCGCTTCGGGGCCGGCCGCGGCGAGGACCACCTCGTGATGATCACCCTCGGCACCGGCATCGGCGGCGCGATCCTGGAGGACGGCCGGGTCAAGCGCGGCAAGTACGGGGTGGCCGGCGAGTTCGGCCACATGCAGGTCGTCCCCGGCGGTCACCGCTGCCCGTGCGGCAACCGCGGCTGCTGGGAGCAGTACAGCTCCGGCAACGCGCTCGTCCGGGAGGCGAAGGAGCTGGCCGTCGCCGACTCCCCGGTCGCGTACAACCTGATCGAGCGGGTCGGCGGGAACGTCCACGAGATCACCGGACCGCTGATCACCCAGCTCGCCCGCGAGGGCGACGCGATGTGCGTCGAGCTGTTCCAGGACATCGGCCAGTGGCTGGGCGTCGGCCTCGCGAACCTCGCCGCCGCCCTCGACCCGTCGTGCTTCGTAGTCGGCGGCGGGGTCAGCGCGGCGGACGACCTCCTCATCGGCCCGGCCCGCGACGCGTTCAAGCGGCACCTCACCGGCCGCGGCTACCGCCCCGAGGCGTCGATCGCCCGCGCCCAGCTCGGCCCCGAGGCCGGGATGGTCGGCGCCGCCGACCTCGCCCGGCTGGTCGCCCGCCGCTTCCGCCGCGCCAACCGCCGCCGCGTCGAGCGCTACGAGCGGTACGCGCGCTACTTCCAGGAGCTGCAGACCTCGACGGGCCTCGGCCTCGCCGAACGGCCGGGCGCGCTCGCCGAGCCCGGCACCGGGCCCGCCGACCGCCCCGAGTCCGACGCCGTACGCCCCGCCGCGTCCACCGACCCCGCCCCCGGCCCTGCCAAGGACCCCCAGTCGTGACCACCACCCTGAGCACCGAGCCCGCCACGCCGGACGACGAGCGCGACACCCGCCGCGAGCGCCGCCGCACGGTCCGCCGCCGGGCGATCACCCTGCTCGTCATCCTGCTGCTCGTCGGCGTGCCCGCGGGCTACCTGCTGATCTCCGCCGAGCAGAGCCGCGACAGCGGCCGCGACAAGGAGAGCAAGGTCGCCGTCAGCGGCCTCACCGAGGGCTGGCCGTCGAAGATGCAGCGCCGGGTCTTCGACCTGCCGATCCCGATCGGCGGCCGGTCCATGGACGTCGCCTTCTACCAGACGAGCAACTACCGCACGAGCCGCCTGTACGTGCAGTTCTCGACGACGCCCGAGGGCCTCGACGAGTTCATGACGGACGCCGGGACCGGTGTCGGCACGCTCAAGGCCGGCAAGGTCACCATCAGCCCGGCCGACGCCAAGGTCGTCGGCTGGGACTTCTCCGGCGGCGGCCCCTGGGACGGCGCCACCTTCAACCAGCCCGACCCCCAGCCGACCCTGACGATCACGGTCAACGAGGCGAACCCGGCCCGCCCCATGGTCTACGTGGTCTCCACCACCAACCCCTGAGCCGCCCGGGCGGGCCCGGCAGGACGGTTCAGCGGCCCAGGGCCTTCGCCAGCTGCTGCTTGTTCATCGACGAGCGGCCCTCGATCCCGCGCTTCTTCGCCTCGGCGTAGAGCTGGTCCCGGGTGGGACCCTGCGCGCCGCTGTGGCTGCGCTCGCCGCCGCGCTGGGAGGCGGACTTCGGGTCCTTCAGCGACGTCCGGCTCGCCTCCTTGGACTCGCCCGACCGGGCGCGCTCCTTGTTGACCGTCCGCGCGGCGATCTCCTCGGCCCGCTTCTCCGACGTGCCGCGCTTCTCGGCGCTCTCCTTGATGTGCTCGTACTGCCGCTCGCGCTTCGGGCTCGAACCTCGGGGCATGACGGGCTCCTCTCCGACCGGCCCGGTCCCTGCGACCGGGTCCGCTGTCCGACGACCATCCGGGTACCCACCGCCCCGCCGGCCTCACCCGGACCGGCCCGGGACGGGGTGCTCCCATCCGACGCGCGCCCCGGCACCCCGCGCGAGCGGACGGCGACCGAACGGATGAGACCGCGTCCTGCCCCCGGAGCCCCGGGCCCCCTGCCCCCGCCCGTCCGCTGCCCGCCGCGTAACCGCAGCGCTGTTCAATGCGGCCAGGGCGGCGAAGACCCCGCCCCCTCACCCCGGGGAAGTGAGCCATGAACTCCGTCCTGACCTCCGTCGGCCTGCCCGTCGCCCTCGGCGTCATCATGTTCGGCCTCGGCCTGTCGCTCACGACCGACGACTTCCGCGCCGTGCGCCGGCATCCGGGGGCCGTCCTGATCGCGCTCGCCTGCCAGACCCTGCTGCTGCCGCTGCTCTGCTTCGGCCTGGTCGTGGCCGTCGGCCTGCCGCCGCTCCTCGCGATCGGCATGATGCTGCTCGCCGCCTCGCCCGGCGGCTCCACGGCCAACCTCTTCAGCCACCTCTTCCGCGGCGACGTCGCCCTCAACATCACCCTGACCGCCGTCAACTCCGTCGTGGCGCTCGTCACGATGCCGCTGATCGCGAACCTGGCCGTCGGCTGGTTCGACGCCGGGGACGACGTCTCGCTGACCTACGCGAAGGTCGTCGAGGTCTTCGCCGTCGTGCTCGTGCCCGTCGTGCTCGGCATGGCGGTCAGGGCGGCGAACGCCGGATTCGCGGCGCGGATGGACCGCCCGGTGCGCATCGCCTCGGCGCTGCTGCTCGGGGTGATGGTCGTCGGCGTCCTGGCCTCGCAGCGCGAGAGCATCGCCGACCACGGGGCGCGGGTCGGCCTCACCGCCGCCGTGTTCTGCGTGCTGTCCGTCCTCCTCGGCTACTACCTGCCCCGCGCTCTCGGCGTCCGCGAGAGGCAGGCCGTCGCCTCCAGCTTCGAGATCGGCATCCACAACGCCACCCTCGCCATCTACGTCGCCGAGAACGCGCTCGGCAGCACGCTCGCCGCCGTCCCCGCCGCGCTCTACGGCACCCTCTCCTTCTTCGTAGCCGCCGCCTGGGGCACGCTCCTGGTCCGCGTCCTCCTCTCCCGCCCGGCCGCTCCCGCCGCCGCGCGCGAGCCCCAGCCGGCGCCGTAGGGAGTCACCGCTCCAGGCGGCAGGAGGTGAGCAGGGACTGCGGGGTCGCACCCGCGGGCCGCTCCACGGTGCGGCTCGCGGGCGGGCGGTGGCCGGAGAGCCAGCCCTCCAGGGCGGTGAGGGCCGAGCGGTGGCACGGCAGCAGCGGCCTGAGCCGGTCGGGGAAGGCGTCGACGAGGGCGTCGGTGTGCGTGCCGTCCTCGATCCGGTAGTACCGGTGCAGCCCGCCGCGCCCCGCCTTCTCGACCATGCGCGCGTAGACGTCGGAGTCCTCGGCGATGGGCAGCAGCACGTCCAGGGTGCCGTGGACGGTGATCAGCGGCTTGCCGATGCGCCCGGTGAGCGCCACCCGGGACACCGCCCGGTGGACGTCGGCGGGTCGGGAGGTGTAGTCGTAGTCGGCGTCGCAGCTCGGTGTGCCGGAGGCGCAGTACGGGGTGCCGGCCTCCGTCGCCCCGTCGAACGCCGGGTCGAACTCCTCGCGGTAGACGCGCTGGGTCAGGTCCCAGTACACCTGGTGGTGGAACGGCCACAGGAACTCCGACCCGGCCGGGAACCCCGCCCGGTGCAGTGCGGCGCGGGCCTCCTCCGCGCCGGGGCCGCCGGCGGCGACGGCCGGGTAGTGCCGCAGGGCGGTCGGCAGGGAGGTGAACAGGTTGGGGCCGTCGGCGCGCCAGAGGGTGCCCTCCCAGTCGACCCCGCCGTCGTAGAGCTCCGGGTGGTTCTCCAGCTGCCAGCGCACCAGGTAGCCGCCGTTGGACATGCCGGTCACCAGCGTCCTGGCCGGCGGCCGGTGGTAGCGCTGGGCGACCACCGCGCGGGCGGCGCGGGTGAGCTGGGTCAGGCGGGTGTTCCACTCCGCGACGGCGTCGCCCGGCCGGCGCCCGTCGCGGTGGAAGGCGGGACCGGTGTTGCCCTTGTCGGTCGCGGCGTAGGCGTAGCCGCGGGCGAGGACGTGGTCGGCGATGGCGCGGTCGTTGGCGTACTGCTCCCGGTTGCCGGGGGTGCCGGCCACGACCAGGCCGCCGTTCCAGTCGTCGGGCAGCCGGACGACGAACTGGGAGTCGTGGTTCCAGCCGTGGTTGGTGTTGGTGGTGGAGCCGTCGGGGAAGTGGCCGTCGATCTGGAGGCCGGGCACCCCGCTCGGCACCGACAGGTCCCGGGGGGTCAGACCGGCCCAGTCCGCCGGATCGGTGTGGCCGGAGGCCACCGTGCCCGCGGTCGTCAACTCGGCCAGGCAGGCGACCTGTTGACGGTCGGCGCCGGGCACGCGGAGGTGGGCCTGCCGGGCGCAGTGCGGATCGGGGGCGCCGGGCGCGGCCCCGGCCGGTGCCGGGAGCAGGGCCGCGGCGGCGGCCAGGGCGAGCACCCCGACCGCGGAACGTCGTCTCGGGAGCCGGCGGGTGCCGGGGGGCTGCTGCACGGGGGCCTCCGGGGTGAGGTGGGGAGGGTCGGGCCTGGAGGCTAGGCGGCCGGAGCGGGGGCCGGACATGTGCGGGGCCGCCATGGTCGGCGGGCCGTTCACGTGGGCCGCCGCCATGGCGGGCGCGGGCCGTCGGCCGGACCGCCGCGCGCGCCGACGGACGACCCCGGCACCGGGCGGGCGGGCCGGTATGAGAGCGTGCGATACGTGAGCGAGACACCGAAGAACACCCTGCAATACCGCTTCGACGGCCCGGAGGACGCCCCCGTCCTGGTCCTGGGCCCGTCGTTGGGGACGACCTGGCACATGTGGGACCGGCAGATACCGGAGCTGACGCGCGGCCGCCGGGTGCTGCGGTTCGACCTGCCCGGTCACGGCGGCGCGCCCGCGCAGCCGGCCGGGAGCGTCTCGGAGCTGGCGGACCGGCTGCTCGCCACGCTGGACGAGCTGGAGATCGACTCCTTCGGCTACGTCGGCTGCTCGCTGGGCGGGGCGATCGGCCTCGACCTGGCGCTGCGCGCGCCGGACCGGCTCGCGTCGCTCGCCGTCGTCGCCTCCTCGCCGCGGTTCGGCTCGGCGGAGGACTTCCGGCGCCGGGCCGCCGTGGTCCGCGGCGAGGGCCTGGAGCCGATGGCGCAGGGGGCGCCGGAGCGGTGGTTCACCCCCGCCTTCACCGCCCACCAGAGCGCGATCGTCGAGTGGGCGGTGCAGATGGTGCGCACCACCGACGCCGGCTGCTACGTCGGGGCCTGCGAGGCGCTCGCCGCGTTCGACGTCCGGGCCGAGCTGGGCCGGATCTCGGTGCCCACCCTGGTCCTGGTCGGCTCGGAGGACCGGGTGACCGGGCCCGCCGAGGCGCGCACCCTGGTGGCCGGCATCCCGGACGCCCACCTCGCGCTGGTGCCCGGCGCCTCCCATCTGGCGCCCGTCGAGCAGCCCGCGGCCGTCACCGACCTGCTCGTACGGCACCTCACGTCGTTCTGGCGCGCACCGGCGGGCCAGGCCGCACCGGCTCCGGCGACCGCGACCGGCCCCCAGACGGCCGGCGCGCAGACGGCCGGCGCGCAGGCCGCCGCGCCCCGGGCGGCGGCTCCCGCAGCGGCGGAGCGCCCGGCACGCCAGGCCCACGCGGCCGCCGGCCCGACGGCGTCCCCGGGCGCGCCCGGCGGCGAGCGCGGCCCCGAGCCCGACGCCGCACCGGACGGCTTCCTGCTGTCCGCCCCGCGCGGTCAGGAGGTCCCCGCCCCCCGGAGTCCCGCCGACGCCGAGCCCGAGCCGCTCGACAACACCTTCGTCTTCGCGCCGGTCCCGGCCGCGGACGACGGCCCGAAGACCGGCACCCCGGCGCCCGGCACGCCTGCGCACGGCACCCCGGCGACCGGCACGCCCGCGCACGGCACCCCGGCCCCGGGCACGCCCGCCCACGGCACCGCCGCGCCGGTGAACCCCGCGGACACCGCGGACGCCGTCTTCCCGCCCTCCCGGCGGCCGGAACCTGCCCCGAAGGCCGCCCCCGGCATCCCCCCGGGGTTCGAGTCCCTCTTCGCGCCGCTCGCCCCCGAGCCCGCCGCGGAGACCGGGGCGCCCGCCTCCGCGGCCGCGCCGCAGGGCCGCGCCCCGGAACGGCCGGCGACCTACGCCCCGGACGCACCCACCACCATCACGCCCCCGCCGGTGACACCGGCACCGGCCGCGTCCCCTCCCATCACGCCCGCCCCCGCCCCGCTCGTGACCGCCCCGGAGCCGCCCGCCGAGCCGCGGACGCCCGCCGCCCCGGAGGCGCCGGCCCCGCACACCGTCCCGGAGGCTACGGCCGCCCCCGGCGGCGCGAGCGCCCCCGGAGCCGCGGGCCCCTGGAACCTCCCCGCGTCCGGCGACCCGTTCGCGTCGCACTTCCAGCGCGAGCTCTCCCGCTCCTGGGACGACGTCCGCGCCCGTCCCGGCCTCGACCGCCGCACCCGCAGCGCCGTCGCCCTCACCGCGCTCGTCGCGGGCCGGCACTTCGACGCGCTGGGCGACCACATCCGCACGGCCCTGCGCGACGGGCTGACCGCGGCCGAGATCCGCGAGGTGATCATCCAGACGTCCGTCCACTGCGGGGTCCACGCGGCCGGGACGGCCTTCCGGATCGCGGCCGAGGTGGCCCGGGAGGAATCCGCGGCCGGGGAGTAGCACCATGGGGGCATGAGGTTCACGAAGCAGACCCACGCCTGCGTCCGCCTGGAGAAGGAGGGGCGCGTCCTGGTCCTCGACCCGGGCGCGTTCACCGAGGAGGAGGCCGCGCTGGGCGCGGACGCGATCCTCGTGACCCACGAGCACGCGGACCACTTCCACGAGGGGCACCTGCGGGCCGCCCTGGACGCCGACCCGGCCGCCGAGATCTGGACGCTGCGCAGCGTCGCGGAGCAGATCTCGGCGGCCTTCCCCGGCCGGGTGCACACCGTCGGCCACGGCGACACGTTCACCGCGGCCGGCTTCGAGGTGCAGGTCCACGGCGAGCTGCACGCGGTCATCCACCCCGACATCCCCCGCATCACCAACGTCGGCTACCTCGTCGACGGCGCCGTCTTCCACCCCGGCGACGCGCTGACCGTCCCCGACCAGGCGGTGGAGACTTTGCTGCTGCCCGTCATGGCCCCGTGGAGCAAGCTCTCCGAGGTCGTCGACTACGTCCGCGAGGTGAAGCCCGTCCGCGCCTACGACGTCCACGACGCGCTGCTCACCGACCTGGCCCGGCCGATCTACGACAACATGGTCGGCGGACTCGGCGGCACCGACCACCGGCGTCTGACGGTGGGGGAGTCGGCCGAGCTCTGACCGCGGGCCGCGGCGGCAGGAGGGGTGACTGTCAGTGGCAGGCGTTAGGTTGGGCGGCATGCGTATCGCGACCTGGAACGTCAACTCGATCACCTCCCGGCTGCCGCGGCTCCTCGCCTGGCTGGAGAGCTCCGGCACGGACGTGCTGTGCGTGCAGGAGACCAAGTGCTCCGAGGAGCAGTTCCCGTACGAGGCGCTGCGCGAGCTCGGCTACGCGTCGGCGGTCAACGCCACCGGCCGGTGGAACGGCGTGGCGCTGCTCTCCCGCGTCGGCCTCGACGACGTGGTCAAGGGCCTGCCCGGCGGCCCGGACTACGAGTCCGCCCAGGAGCCCCGGGCGATCTCCGCGACCTGCGGCGGGGTTCGCGTCTGGTCGGTCTACGTGCCCAACGGCCGCGAGGTCGACCACGCGCACTACACCTACAAGCTGGCCTGGTTCGAGGCCCTGAAGGCGAGCGTCGCCGAGGACGCGGCGGGCCCCCGCCCGTTCGCCGTCCTCGGCGACTTCAACGTCGCCCCCACCGACGCGGACGTCTGGGACCCGGCGCTCTTCGTCGGCGCCACCCACGTCACCGAGGCCGAGCGGGCGGCCCTCGCCGGCCTCCGCGGGACCGGGCTGAGCGACGTGGTGCCCCGCCCGCTGAAGTACGACCACCCGTTCACCTTCTGGGACTACCGCGAGCTGGGCTTCCCGAAGAACAAGGGCATGCGCATCGACCTCGTCTACGGCAACGCGGCCTTCACCGCGGCCGTCAAGGACGCCTACGTCGACCGCGAGGAGCGCAAGGGCAAGGGCGCGTCCGACCACGCTCCGGTGGTGGTCGACCTGGAGGTCTGACTCTCCCCCGACCGGGTGACACCGCCCGCCGCCGGGCCACCCCGCACGCCCCGCAGCGGCCGGTTGCGGGGCGGTGACGGTTCGTGCGCGCCTGTGGTGCGCAACCTCCCGCGGGTGACAGGCTGGCGACATGAATATGTCTTTCTGGGACAACTGGCGGAAGAGGCACGGCACGGCCCGCAGCGTCGCGGTGATGACCTCCGGGGGTGCCGACATGGACGGCATCGCCGAACTCCTCGCCGAGTGCGACCTGCTGCGCTCGCGCGCCGAGGACGCCGGGCTCCGACTCGACGACAGCGCCGAGTCGTTGGCCGCCCTCGACCAGTTGAAGCCGCGCTGGCGCGACGACCCGGAAGAGCTGGTCTGGCTCGGCAACGACGCGGGCCTGTACCTCGGCACCGTCGTCGTCCGCACCGTCCCCGGCGCCGCGTGGCGGCTCTGGCCCAACGGCCACCCGATCGTCGAACTCCCCTCCGGCCGCGAGCTCGACGTCGTCGCCATGGGCCACGACTGGGCCGAGCAGGGCGCCCCCGAGCTCTCCCAGGTCCACGCGGAGGCCTCCGAGGGCTGAGCGTCCGCGCCCCCGTCGCCGTCCGTACGTTTAATGCCCGGTTGATGCGTGTCGCCTGTCGAGTCCCCAGTCCTGACGGTTAGTTTGCTGCGACCGCGACGCCGTCGAGAGTGGGCAGGACTGGTGGGCATGGCCGTCGATCCGTTGATCGCACTGCGTGACGTCAACAAGTACTGCGGGGAGCGCGCCGACGACTTCCCGTCCACGCTCCTCGTGCACTGATCGCGGACCGGGGCCGTCGGCACCGGCCCCGGACCCACCGGAACGCTGCTGCCCATGGGGGTGCCCCCGCTCCCTGACGTCCGCGCGGTCGGGAAGGGCCGCGCGGTGCGCCGGGGAGCCCAGGGACGCAGTGGCTCAGAGGGCCGTGCCCGTCCGGTGGCGGCAGCCGGTGATCACTTCTCGCGCAACGGGACCGACAGGTACGACGGGTCGGCCGCCGGCGAGGAGAAGGTCAGCTGCGCGCCGGACGGGTTGTGCTCGATGTACAGCGGGTCGACGGTGTCGACCACCACCGCGAGCCGGTGCCCGGCGGGCACGTCGTAGGCGGTGGAGAACAGCTCCAGGTCCACGGCGAACGGCTGCCCGGGCGTGCGGTCGTGGAAGGTGTACGGGGCGTGGCTGACCAGCTTGCCCACCCCGAGCGGACCGACCGAGTACAGGTACGCGACCAGCGTGCCGCTGGACTTCGTGCCGGTCACCGTGGTGTGCAGCTTCGCGGTGCCGCGTACGGCCGCGCCCGAGCCGTAGCGCTCGGACTGCCAGACGGCGGCGAAGCCGCGGGGGAGGAGTGGGATCGACGCGGTGGGCGGGAGCTTGAGGAACTGGTCCAGGGCGTTGCTGAGCAGGACCAGCCCGCCGTTGGCCCCGGAGTCGACGTTCGCGAACACGCGGCTGGTCCCGCCCAGGTCGATCTTGCGCGCGTCCGCTCCCACCGACTTCCAGTCCGGGTAGCCCTCGTACGCCCCGGTGGAGCGGGACTTGATCCGGACCGGCGGCTCCCGGTCCACACCGTTGTCGGCGCCCTTGAGGTGGTGGTCGAACCAGCGGTGGGCGCTGGTCCAGGTGTCGTTGGGCAGCCCGAGCAGGCCGAGCCCCTCGGCGGTGGCGTGGTCGCCGGGGCGGAACTCCAGGCGCTTGGGGCCGGTGAGCCGCTCGTAGAAGTCGGCGTACTGGTTGGGCGGGAAGATGGTGTCGCCCCAGGCGTTGCCGAGCATGACGGCGGTGCCGTTGCGGTTGATGTCGTCGACGTAGGCGGCCGGGGAGCGCTTCTCGCCCCAGTCGATCATCTTCTGCTCCTCGGCGAGGTTGGAGCCGAGGAAGTCCCGCATGATGCCCGCGAGTTCGTCGCTGGGGCGGCCGGTTAGGTAGCCGGCGCCGGTGAGGAGGCCCGCGGCCTGCACGTGCTGGGTGCGGCCGGAGTAGATCGAGTCGACGAGGTCGGCCCAGCCGCTGAGGGCGGCGACGGCCTTGATCCGCGGGTCCTTGGCGGCGGCGAGCAGGCTGATGCCCGCGCCGTAGGAGACCCCCGCCATGCCGACTCTCTCCGGGTCGGCCGCGGTGTTGGCCAGCGCCCAGTCGATGACTTTGGAGGCGTCGGCGAGGTCGGGGGGCCCGGCCACCTCGATCTTCCCGCCGGACTGCCAGAAGCCGCGGGAGTTGTAACTCACCACGACGTAGCCCGAGTCGGCGAGCTTCTTGGCCTGGACAAGGTATTCGATCTGCGGGACCGCCCAGCTGGTGGGCAGCACGACGACCGGGTGGCGCGCACCGGGCTGCGCGCCGGCCGGGCTGACGACGTTGGCCTTGAGCACGGTCCCGCCGTCGCCGACGATGTCGACGAAGCGGACCTGGTCGGCGGCGGCGAACTGGGCTCCCGGCCGACCTGCGGGGACGCGGTCGGCGGGGGCGGCATGGGCGGGTGCCAGGCCGAAGGCGGCCGAGGCGACGAGGGCGGCGGAAACGGTGCCGACGGCGGTGGTGCGCGGGGCTGGGCGCGGGTGTCCCACGGATCACTCCTCACTTGCGACGCTGCGAAGTGACCCGACGGTAACCGTGCCGGCTTACCGAGGGTAACTCCCCGGTAAGTTACGCGCTGGTAACGATCGGCGGACGCGTCGCGCGGCTCCCCGCGCCCCTAAGGCCGGACTTCGTCCGGATCGGTTCGCGTGCGCGGGTGTGTCGTTGGCCGGTCGCGCAGTCGCCCGCGCCCCGGGATTCCGGACTTCGTCCTGATCGGGGCCGGCGGGGGTGAACCGACCGCGGCCTTGGTCACGTCGGCCACCAGTTCGACGACGTCGGGACCGTAGGCCTGGGAGTTGACGACCTTCAGCAGGAGGGCGAAGGGGCGGTCGCTGTGGGTGCGGGCGAGCTTCTCGTGGTGGCGGACGAGGTAGCGGATGGCCGCCTGGTGGGTGATCGCGCGCTGGCCGCAGAAGAGGAAGACCGGGCGGGCGTTGCCGTCCGCCGCGAGCCGCGCGAGGAGCACGTACTCGCTGACGCCGGGATCGACGCGGTAGACCTCTTCGCCTATGCGGAACGAGCCGCGCTGGTCCGCCGGTTCGGCGTCCGTGACGACGGTGACGCCCGGCAGGAACGACTGCAGGTGCGCGGCGGTGCGGCGGTTGGCGTGCGGGCCGCCCAGGCAGAACTCGGTGCGCTCGCCGAAGCCCTGCTGGGCCAGGTCGTGCTGCACGATGCGGGTGTGCGCCCCGCACTCCGTCGTCAGCGCGGCCAGTTCGAGCAGCGCGAAGACGTCCACCCGGTGCACCGCCCCTTCCCCGCCGGCCTCCCGGTTCACCACGGCCAGGCACTCGGAGTTCCCCGGCAGCCCGAAGAACGCCTGCTTGCGGCGGAGTCGGCGGCGCACCGCGTACGACCGGGCCAGCCAGCCCAGAACAACGCCGACGAGCAGCGTCAGCAGTCCGATTACCGCGAGAACGATGTCTCGATCGTCGATGTCCATGAGCGCGGATCGTAGCGTTCAGGCGCATCCGTGTTCGAGGCGTCGGCGGAGGGGAAGGGATGCCCTCTGCGTCCCGACCGCCGCGCACGCCACCGCCGACCCGGAGGTACCGATGAGACGACCCGCCCGCCGCACGCTGTCGACGCTGGCGGTGGCCGCCGCCGTGCTCACCGGGAGCGCGGCGGCTCCGCCGACGCAGACGCCCGCGAAACCCGCCGGGCCCGCCGCGCCGGTGAAGGAGCCGGTCGCCGTCGGGTACGGCGGAGCCGTCTCCAGCGTCGACGCCGACGCCTCCGCCGCCGGGATCGAGGTCTTACGGCGCGGCGGCAACGCCGTGGACGCGGCCGTCGCGACCGCCGCCGCGCTCGGGGTGACCGAGCCGTACAGCGCGGGCATCGGAGGCGGCGGGTACCTCGTGCACTACGACGCGCGGACCCGCCGCGTGCACACCGTCGACGGCCGCGAGACCGCCCCGCGCACGGCGACCGAGGACCTCTTCCTGGAGAACGGCGCCCCGCTCCCGTTCGCCGACGCCGTCACCAGCGGCCTCAGCGTCGGCACCCCCGGCACCCCCGCCACCTGGGAGGCCGCGCTCGACGCCTGGGGCAGCCGCTCGTTGCGCACGCTCCTCGCCCCCGCGGAGAGGCTGGCGAGGGACGGGTTCACCGTCGATGCGACCTTCCGCGCGCAGACCGAGAGCAACGAGGCCCGCTTCCGGGACTTCCCCGCCTCCCGGAAGCTGTTCCTCCCCGGTGGCCGACTCCCGGTCGTGGGAACGACGTTCAGGAACCCCGACCTCGCCCGCACCTACGCCGAACTCGCCCGCAAGGGCACCGACGCCCTCTACCGCGGCCCGCTCGCCCGCGAGATCGTCCGGACCGTCAACGAGCCGCCCGTCGACCCCGCCTCCGGCCGCAACGCCCGCCCCGGCGCGCTGACCACCGGCGACCTGAGGGCCTACGCGACGAAGCGGCAGGCGCCGACGAAGGTCTCCTACCGCGGCCTCGACGTCTACGGAATGGCGCCGTCGTCGTCCGGCGGGACCACCGTCGGCGAGGCGCTGAACATCCTGGAGCGCACCGACCTCGCGAAGGCGTCCGCGAAGACCTACCTGCACCGGTTCATCGAGGCGAGCCGCATCGCGTTCGCCGACCGCGGCCGCTGGGTCGGCGACCCGGCGTTCGAGGACGTGCCGACCCGCGAGCTGCTGTCCCAGCGCTTCGCCGACTCCCGCGGCTGCCTCATCCGCGACGACCGGGCCCTGACCAGCCCGCTCGCCCCCGGCGACCCGCGCGACCCGACCGGCTGCCCCACCGGCGGCCCGGCCGCGCCGACCACCTTCGAGGGCGAGAACACCACCCACCTCACCACCGCCGACAAGTGGGGCAACGTCGTCGCGTACACCCTCACCATCGAGTCGACCGGCGGCAGCGGGATCACCGTCCCCGGTCGCGGCTTCCTGCTCAACAACGAGCTGACGGACTTCTCCTTCGCGCCCGCGAGCCCCGCCGTGCCCGACCCCAACCTGCCCGGCCCCGGTAAGCGCCCGCGCTCGTCGATGTCGCCGACGATCGTCCTGCAGCACGACCGGCCGGTGCTCGCGCTCGGCTCCCCGGGCGGGGCCACCATCATCACCACCGTGCTGCAGACCCTCACCGGCGTCGTCGACCGCGGACTGCCGCTCGTCGACGCCATCGCCGCGCCCCGCGCCAGCCAGCGCAACGCCGCGCAGACCGAGCTCGAACCCGGCCTGTTCACCGGCCCGTTGCGCGCCGAACTCGAGGCGCTCGGCCACTCCTTCCGGCAGAACCCCGAGATCGGCGCGGCGACCGCCGTGCAGCGGCTCAAGGACGGCCGCTGGGTCGCGGCGGCCGAGACCGTACGCCGGGGCGGCGGTTCGGCGATGGTCGTGAAGGCGGCGGGGAGGCCGTGACCACGGGATCTTCGCCGGGTGTTCGCACCGAGGTCTGGTGCCGTGTCGTGTGATCCGTAAGGGTGGGGCCGTCCGGTCACCGGAAGATCTGCGGCCGGACGGCCCGACTCCCGTAGGAGAGACGTTGACACGCGCCAGATTCGCAAGACCCGCGACCGCCGTCGCCGCGGCCTCCGCCCTGCTGCTCGGCGGTGCGGTGCAGGCCGCCGCGGACCCGCTGCCCCCACCCGATCCCCGGTCGGTGACCCCGGCCGCGCCGAGCGCCCCCGGCCTGCTCGCCGTGCGCGACGGCGACGGCCTGGAGACGGCCCGCACGTCCCGGCCTGTCGCACCCGGCACCGAACTGACCTCGTACGACCGGCTGGAGAGCGACAAGTGGCTGCGCGTCGACGAGTTGACCGTCGACCTCGACGGGCCGGCGAAGGCCGACTACCTCTACGGCGGTGAGGTCGCCGACCGGCGGACCGTCTCCGAGCTGGCCGCCGCGCACGACCCCGGCAAGGGCCGCCGCACGGTCGCCGCGTTCAACGGCGACTTCTTCGACATCAACGAGACGGGCGCGCCGATCGGCGTCGGTCTCGACGACGGCGAACTCGTCAACTCCGCCCAGCCGGACCGCAGTCGGGCCGTCGGCTTCGACGCGGACGGCGCCGGGCGCGTGCTCGACCTGTACTTCGAGGGCACGTTGACCCTCCCCGACGGCGCGCCTCGCAAGCTCGGCGGCCTCAACCCCGCCAACGTCCCCGCCGCCGGCATCGCCGCCTACACCTCCCGCTGGGGCACCGCCGACCGGGCGCTGACGGTGAACGGGGCCGCCCGCGGCGCCGAGGTCACGGTCGTGGACGGCGAGGTCACCGAGACCGCGAGCGCCCCCGGCAAGGGCGCGATCCCCGCCGGGGCGACGGTCCTGGTCGGCCGCGACGCCGGGGCCGACGCCCTGAGCGCGCTGGCCGAGGGCGACGAGGTGAGCTGGGAGTACCGCCCGCGCGCCGGCTCCGGCGCGACGCCCCGGGCGGCGATCGGCGCGAACGAGTACCTCGTGGTCGACGGTGAGCCCGTCGACCACGAGGGCGCCGGCAACAACGCCACCGCACCCCGCACCGCCGTCGGCTTCTCGCGCGACGGCCGCGAGATGACCGTCCTCAGCGTCGACGGCCGGCAGGCCGACAGCGGCGGGGTGACCCTGACCGAACTCGGCCTGATGATGCGGAAGGCGGGCGCGTACCAGGCGATCAACCTCGACGGCGGCGGCTCGTCGACGCTCCTGACCCGCCGGCCCGGCCGCGACGCCCTCGGCGTCGACAACCAGCCCTCGGACGGCGTCGAGCGCACCGTCCCCAACGGCCTCGCGCTCACCGCGCCGGACGGCAGCGGGCGGCTGACCGACTACTGGGTCGAGACCGCGATGCCCGCCCTCGACGCCCCGACCGCCGACCCCGTCCGCGGCGGCCACCCCGAGCGCGTCTTCCCCGGTCTCACCCGGCGGCTGACCGCGTCCGGCCACGACGAGACGTACGGCCCGGCCCCGGGCGCACCGCGCTGGCGGGCGACCGGCGGCCGCATCGATGACAACGGTGTCTTCACCGCCGGCGCCCGCGACGGCGCCGCGAAGGCGACCGCCCGGCGCGGAGCCGCCGACGGCACGGTCGAGCTGACCGTCCTCGACCCGCTCGACCGCATCCAGCCGACCACCCGCCGGGTCGGGCTCGCGGACGCGACGGCCACCGGGACCTTCGGCGTGGTCGGGCTCGACGCGAGCGGCACCAGCGCGCCGATCGAACCCGCCGACGTCGAACTCGACTACGACCGCGCGCAGTTCGACGTCACGCCCACGGCCACCGGCTTCGGCGTCAAGGCGCGCACCGAGCGGGCCGCCGGCCGCATCGGCATCACGGTCGCCGGCCGCACCACCGCCCTCGCCGTCACCGCCGGGCTCGCCGAGCAGGCCGTCGCCGCCTTCGACGACGCCTCCTCGTGGACCTTCACCCAGGCCCGCGCCGCCGGCTCCGTCGCGCCCACCCCCGACGGCCGCACCGGCACCGGGCTGACCCTGACGTACGACTTCACACGGTCGACCGCCACCCGCGCCGCCTACGCGAACCCGCCCGCGCAGATCCCGGTGGAGGGCCAGCCGCAGGCGTTCTCGCTGTGGATCAAGGGCGACGGCAAGGGCACCTGGCCCACCCTCCATCTGAAGGACGCGGCCGGCTCCGACCAGCTCCTGCGCGGCCCGTACGTCACCTGGACCGGCTGGCGGCAGGTCGACTTCACGGTGCCCGCCGGCATCGCGTACCCGGTGAAGGTGCACCGCTTCTACCTGACGGAGACCAAGCCCGGCGCGCAGTACACCGGCGAGGTGGTGATCGACGACCTGACGGCGAAGGTGCCTCCCGCGGTCGACGTGCCCACCGCCCCGGTCGCGAAGGACCCGCTGATCGGCACCGCGGCGGACGTGGCCGGGCGGGACTGGCGGTTCGCGGTGATGTCCGACGCCCAGTTCGTCGCGCGCGAGCCCGACAGCGCGCTCGCCTCCCAGGCCCGCCGGACGCTGCGCGAGATACGCGCGGCCGACCCGGACTTCCTCGTCGTCAACGGCGACCTGGTCGACGAGGGCTCGCCCGCCGACCTGGCCTTCGCGCGGGAGATGCTCGAGACCGAGCTCGGGGACGCCGTGCCCTGGTACTACGTGCCCGGCAACCACGAAGTGATGGGCGGGTCGATCGAGAACTTCACCACGGAGTTCGGCGCCGCGGACCGCGTCTTCGACCACCGCGGCACCCGGTTCGTCACCCTCGACACCTCCCGGCTCGGGCTGCGGGCGAGCGGCTTCGACCAGATCCGCCGCTTCCGCGCCGCGCTCGACGCGGCCGCGAAGGACCGCACGGTCGGCTCCGTCGTGGTCGTCGCCCACGTCCCGCCGCGCGACCACACCCCGCAGCAGGGCAGCCAGCTCGGCGACCGCAAGGAGGCCGCGCTCGTCGAGGGCTGGCTCGCCGACTTCCGCCGCACCAGCGGCAAGGGCGCGGCGTTCGTCGGCGGGCACATAGGCGCGTTCCACGCCTCGCGGGTCGACGGGGTCCCGTACCTGGTCAACGGCAACTCCGCGAAGACGCCGTCCACCCCGCCCGGCGCGGGCGGGTTCACCGGCTGGTCGCTGATCGGCGTCGACCGGGCGGGCCGCGGGTCCGGGCTCGGCAGCGGAGACGACTGGCTCTCGGTCCAGACCCGGGCGCACGTCGACACCCTCACGCTCGACGCGCCGGCCGCCGTACGGCCCGGCGAGGAGGCCGAGGTGACCGCCGCCGTCGGGCAGGGCGCGCGGACGGTGCCGGTCCGGTGGCCGCTCAGCGCGGACTGGACGGGGTCGCCGAACCTGCACATCGGCCCGGCGGGGAAGGCGCGGCCGCGGCACGTCGCCGCGTTCGACCCGGCCACCGGCGTGCTGACCGGGCTGCGGCCGGGTGAGGCGACGCTGGCGGTGACGGTCAACGGCGAGCGCCGGGAGGCGCGGGTCGAGATCGCCGCGTCCGGGGGCGTGGTGGCGCCGGCCGCCTGACCTGCGGTGCCGTGGCGGTCCCGCTCCTACGGGGCCGCCACGGCCGTGTCCGGTAGGGGGAGGGGACGGGGCCGGGGCCGGGGGCGGTGGGCCCGGGTGGGATTAGAATCACGGTATGGTCCGTACCCCCCTGACCCCGGAAGAGCACCGACGCGGCGAGCAGCTCGGGCAGTTACTCCGGCGCGCCCGCGGCTCCCGCAGCATGGTCGAGGTCGCTGCGGCGGCCGGGCTCTCCGCGGAGACCCTGCGCAAGATCGAGACGGGCCGCGTGCCGACCCCGGCCTTCTTCACCGTCGCGGCGCTGGCCTCCGCGCTCGGGCTCTCGATGGACGAGATCGTCCGCAGCTGCGAGTCCGCGGCCGCCGCGCCGGCCGCCGCGTGACTCCGCGCCGGCCCCGGCGGGCGGCCCGGGTCGCAGTGCTCGCCCCGGACGGGGCGGTTCTGCTGCTCCGCAGCGACAACGTCGAGATCGGCGTCCACTGGATGCCGCCGGGCGGCGGCATCGACCCCGGTGAGACGCCGCGGCAGGGTGCCGCCCGCGAGGTCCGCGAGGAGACCGGCTGGTCGGACGTCGAGCCCGGCGAACTGCTCTGCACCTGGGAGCACGACTTCACCCACCAGGGGGTGCCGGTCCGCCAGCGCGAGCACATCTACGTGACGTCCGTGCCGGAGCGTCGCGAGGTCCCCGTCGGCGTCGTCGCCGCGCACGCCGAGGACGGGATCCTCGAACTGCGCTGGTGGGCCCGCGCCGACCTGCTCGCCACCGCCGAGCAGATCTGGCCGCCCGGCCTCGGCAAGCTCCTCGACGGCCGGCTGCCGGGGGACCCGCCGGTCGACCTGGGATTCGTGCCGAACCGGTAGCAATCCGTCCGATCGGCGGGGCGCGTTCCGCTCGTGGGCGACCGATCCCGTCGGGGAGTCTTGAAGCCGGGCCGGGGCTGTGCCATATATGTCTAGACCTTTGCCCCGGTGTCGGAGGGAAGACCGCGCGTGCCCCGCATACCCCGGCTCCGGCCTGCCGCCGTACTCGCCTGCTGTGCCTGCCTGTCGACCCTCACGGCCTGCGGGAGCGAGGCGGAGCCGCGGCCGCCCGCCGCGCCGACGGGGGTCACCGCGCAGTCCGGCACCGCGACCACGGTCCACGTCATGTGGACGCGGGCGAAGGGCGACGCGGCGATCGACGCCTACGAGATCCTGGAGTCCGGAAAAAAGGTCAAGGAGGTCGACGGGCAGCGCACGATGGTCGACGTCACCGGCCTGAAGCCGTCCGCCGCGTACGAGTTCAGCGTCCGCACCCGGGACGAGGCCGGCAACCGCTCCGCCCCCAGCCGCGAGATCCCCGTCACCACGCTCGCCGCGACCGTCGCCGACACCCGCCCGCCGGGCCGCCCCGCCACCCTCACCGGCGCGGCGGACGGCTCCCGCGCCGCCACCCTCCGCTGGGGCGCCGCCGCGGACGACCAGAAGGTCGTCTCCTACGACATCTACCAGGGCGACGCCAAGATCCACACCGTCGACGGCCGCGAGACCGAGGCGCTGCTGACCGGCCTGCGCCCCGCCACCTCCTACGTCTTCACCGTCCGCGCCCGCGACGCGGCCGACAACGCGTCCCCGCCCAGCCCCGCCCTCCGCCTCCGCACCGGCGTCGGATCCGCCGGCGGGGGCGCCGCGCCCATCGACTTCCGCGCGGCCTCCCGCAAGGACGCCGGCGACGGGGCGTACTACCTCGACCTCTCATGGACCCCGCCCAAGACCGACGGCCTCGTCGCCGAGTACCAGATCCACCTCGACGGCCGCCTCGCCACGACCCTCGTCTGGGGCGGCGACGCGCCGAAGGGACGCGCGAAGCACACCTTCTACGTCACGCGTGAGGCGGGGGAGACCTACGCGGTCAAGATCCGCCCGCGCCTCCCCGACGGGACGTGGGGTGCGTTCTCGACGGAGCGGCGGGTCACAACGGGCGGGTGAGGCGGGGTCCCCGCGGGTGCGCCAACATTCAGCCCGAGTCGGCACAAAGCTCAGCCCGGCCGGCGTTTGAGGCCACCGGCCGGAGGCCGGTGTGCGCGGCGGAGCCGCGAGCGGGGGGTTTGCGGGGCGAAGCCCCCCTGGCCGCTCGGAGGGCCTTGGGGAAGGGGTGGCCGGGGGGGCGAAGCAACCGGGCGGAGCCCGGTAGGGGGTCCGGGGCGGAGCCCCGGGAGGGGGCGGCACCCGGCGCGCGCAACCTTCCCCGACGCGCGGACGAAAAGCCGCCGTAGCCGCCCCGTAACGCCGCGGGTGTCGAATGCGCCAATGGCCGCGGAACAACTCCCCCTCGCCGCAACAGAGTTCGCCCGGTACCTCGCCCGCCTCCTCACCCGCCTGGACCACTCCACCGGCTGGTGCGCCGTCTTCTGGCAGCGCGACCCCGACGGCATGCGCGCCTGCCTGGAGGGCCACGAGGTCCCCCCGTGGGACGTCGTGGAGTCCCTGCTCCACGACCTCGCCCTCCGCGCCGGCCCCACCGCGGCCGCCGTCGACACCACCCACGCCCGCACCCTGCATGCCGCCGCCACCACCGCCCACGACGCCCGCCCCGCCGCCCGGGCCGCCCTGCGCGCCCGCCTCGACCTCATGCTGACCGAGCGGCTCCGCGCCGACGCCCGCCGCCGCGACCTCGCCACCCGCTCCGCGCTGGCGACCTCCCCTACCGAGGCGGAACACCTCTCCGCCCAACTCGCGTGGTCCGAGGACGACTTCGCCCGCAGCACCCTCCGCTGCACCGAACTCCGCACCCGCCTCGCCGCGTTCGCCGCCCCGCAGGCGTCCCGCGCACCTCTGGGCCAGGACGCCTCGACCCGTACGGGCGACGCGGGACCGGTGAGGCGCGCCGACCCCGGCGCGGCCCCGTCCGGCGCGGAGCACGGGTACGGCGGCGCCGGGGACGAGGACGACGGGCCGGGTGCGTGGTTCGCGCGAGGGCGGGACGCGGCGTCGTCGGACGAGGCCGTGGGCGCTCCCGCCGTGCGTGCCGGAGCGGCGGGAGCGTCCACCGGAACCGCGCGCGGCCGCGCCGACCGGCCCGCGGGCGGGGGCCCCGACGCCGTTCCCTCAGCACCCGCCTCACCCGCCCCGCCCGTGCGCACCCGCCGCGGCGCCCGGTTCGCCGGGGTCGAGGACGGGCCCGAGGCCGTCGCCGCGCCCGAGGCCGTGGCCGCCGCGCCCGTGCTCCCACAACTGCCGTCGCCCGCCGCCGCGGGCGGCGGGCCGCGCGGGGCCCGGTACGGCGGCGGCGGCGAGCGGACCGGCGGGCGCGCCCGCCGGGGGAGACGCCCCGACGACGACCGGGGCGACGCCCCGCGGCCCGTGCCCCCCGCGGAGGCGCGCGCGGTGGCCACCGCCGTCGAGACGCTGCTGCGGCTGCGCGCCGAGGGCCGCTCGGGGGAGGCGCACGTCATGCTCTGCGAGGCGGCGCACTGGCCGCCGGCCCGACTGCCGCTCCTCGCGGACGAGTTGAGCCGCAAGAGCCTCGCCTTCGACTGGGACACCCTGCTCTGGGAGCTCGCCTCGCTCGCTCCCGAACCCCTCGCCGCAGCCGTCGCCGCACTCGCCGCGGAAGGCCGTACGGCGGACTGCGCGCAGGTCCTGCGCCAGGCCGCGGGCCGCGACGCGGACGAGCTCGGCGAGACCGTCCTCGCCCTGCACGACGCCGGCCGCCCCGACGAGGCCGACACCCTCCTCGACGCCTGCGTCCGCCACCGCACCCCCGAGGCCGCCGCCACCGTCGCCCTGCCGGCCCCCGACGTCATCGCCCCGCTGCTCCTTGCCGCCGCCCGGGGGATCTCCCGCGACCGCGAGTGGGACCTCGCGCACGCTTTGCGCGCCTCCGGGGTAGGCATCTGAGTCCGGCCGCCCCCAGCGCGTCCGGCCCCGGACGGGCGACGGCCGTCCGGGGGAGGAAACGAGATCGACCCGGGCTGTTGACGCGGCGGGTATTGCCCAGCCCCGCGCACGGCTCTACGGTCTTCCCCTACGCCGGAAGTCTACGGGCGTAGAGGGTCTCTGACGTCCTGTCGAAGGAGTGCAGACATGGCCAAGACCGTACGGGCCGCACTGGTCCAGGCGACCTGGACCGGCGACGCCGAGTCCATGATCGAGAAGCATGTGGAGCACGCCCGCGAGGCCGCCCGGCAGGGCGCCGCGATCATCGGCTTCCAGGAGGTCTTCAACGCCCCCTACTTCTGCCAGGTGCAGGACGCCGAGCACTACCGCTGGGCCGAGGCCGTCCCCGACGGGCCCACCGTCACCCGGATGCGCGAGCTGGCCCGCGAGACCGGCATGGTGATCGTCGTCCCGGTGTACGAGAAGGAGTCGGACGGCTTCTACTACAACACCGCGGCCGTCATCGACGCCGACGGCTCGTACCTCGGCAAGTACCGCAAGCACCACATCCCGCAGGTCAGGGGCTTCTGGGAGAAGTTCTACTTCCGCCCCGGCAACGCCGGCTGGCCGGTCTTCGACACCGCCGTCGGCAAGGTCGGCGTCTACATCTGCTACGACCGGCACTTCCCCGAGGGCTGGCGCCAACTCGGCCTGAACGGGGCTCAGATCGTCTACAACCCCTCCGCCACCTCCCGCGGACTCTCCGCCTACCTCTGGCAGTTGGAGCAGCCGGCCGCCGCCGTCGCCAACGAGTACTTCATCGCGGCGATCAACCGGGTCGGCCACGAACCGGAGTTCGGCGACAACGACTTCTACGGCACCTCCTACTTCGTCGACCCGCGCGGCCAGTTCGTCGGCGACGTCGCCTCCGACAAGGAGGAGGAGCTGGTCGTCCGGGACCTCGACCTCGGGCTGATCGAGGAGGTCCGCCAGCAGTGGGCGTTCTACCGCGACCGGCGCCCGGACGCGTACGACGGGCTGGTGCAGCCGTGACCGAGACGCCCGCCGTGACCGAGACGCCCGCCGCGACGGAGCCGCCCGCCGTGACCGATACCCCCGCCCCCGCCGGGACCCCCTCCGCGACCGGCACGTCCGCCCCCGAATCCCGCGCCTCCGCCCTGCACCGCCGCCACCAGGCCGTCCTGCCCGACTGGCTCGCCCTCTACTACGACGAGCCCCTGGAGCTGACCCACGGCGAGGGCCGCCACGTCTGGGACGCCGAGGGCCGCAGGTACCTCGACTTCTTCGGCGGCATCCTCACCACCATGACCGCCCACGCCCTGCCCGAGGTCACCAAGGCCGTCGCCGAGCAGGCCGGCCGGCTCATCCACTCCTCCACGCTCTACCTCGACCGGCCGATGATCGAGCTCGCCGAGCGGATCGCCGCCCTGTCCGGCATCCCGGACGCGAGGGTCTTCTTCACCACCTCCGGCACCGAGGCCAACGACACCGCGCTGCTGCTCGCCACCACCTACCGCCGCTCCAGCCAGCTGCTCGCGATGCGCAACAGCTACCACGGCCGCTCCTTCTCCACGATCGGCATCACCGGCAACAAGGGCTGGTCCCCGACCGGCCTCTCCCCGCTGCAGACGCTGTACGTGCACGGCGGCGTCCGCACCCGCGGCCCCTACGCCCACCTGTCCGACGCGGACTTCACCGCCGCCTGCGTGGCCGACCTGGAGGACCTGCTCGGGCACTCCCGCGCCCCCGCCGCGCTGATCGCCGAGCCGATCCAGGGCGTCGGCGGCTTCACCTCCCCGCCGGACGGCCTGTACGCCGCCTTCCGCGAGGTCCTCCAGCGGCACGGGGTGCTGTGGATCTCCGACGAGGTGCAGACCGGCTGGGGCCGCACCGGCGACCACTTCTGGGGCTGGCAGGCGCACGCGCAGAGCGGCCCGCCGGACATGCTGACCTTCGCCAAGGGCATCGGCAACGGCATGTCCGTCGGCGGGGTCGTCGCCCGCGCCGACATCATGAACTGCCTGGACGCCAACTCCATCTCGACGTTCGGCGGTTCGCCCGTCACCATGGCCGCCGGACTCGCCAACCTCGGCTACCTCCTGGAGCACGACCTCCAGGGCAACGCCCGCCGCGTCGGCGGCCTGCTCCTGGAGCGGCTGCGCGCGATCGGCGAGCGGGTGCCGTTCGTCCGCGAGGTGCGCGGCCGCGGCCTGATGGCCGCGATCGAGGTCGACCGCCCCGAGCGCGCGGCCGCCGTCCTGGAGGCGGCCCGCGCGGGCGGGCTGCTGGTCGGCAAGGGCGGCGGGCACTCCACCGCCGTGCTGCGGATCGCACCGCCGATGACCGTGACCGTCGCCGAGGCCGAGGAGGGCGCGGCGCTCCTGGAGACGGCCCTGCACAGCGTCTGACCACCCCGCACGTGCCGGAAGGGAACCACCCATGACCACCCGCACGATCATCGCCGGCGGACTCGTCGTCACCGCCGCCGAGGAGATCCACGCCGACGTGCTGATCGAGGACGGCCGGATCGCCGCCCTCGCCGCGCAGGGCACCGCCGCCGCCCGGGGCTGGACCGCCGACCGCACCCTCGACGCGACCGGCAGGTACGTCATCCCGGGCGGCGTCGACGCCCACACCCACATGGAGCTGCCGTTCGGCGGCACCGCCGCGTCCGACACCTTCGAGACCGGCACCCGGGCCGCCGCCTGGGGCGGCACCACCACCATCGTCGACTTCGCCGTCCAGTCCGTCGGCGAGCCGCTGCGCGCGGGTCTGGACGCCTGGCACGCGAAGGCGGACGGCAACTGCGCGATCGACTACGCGTTCCACATGATCATGTCGGACGTCAACGAGTCGACGCTGAAGGAGATGGACCTCCTCGTCGAGGCCGGCGTGACCTCGTTCAAGCTGTTCATGGCGTACCCCGGCGTCTTCTACAGCGACGACGGCCGCATCCTGCGCGCCATGCAGCGCTCGGCGGACAACGGCGGGCTGATCATGATGCACGCCGAGAACGGCATCGCGATCGACGTCCTCGTCGAGCAGGCGCTCGCCGCCGGCCGCACCGACCCGCGCTACCACGGCGAGGTCCGCAAGGTGCTCCTGGAGGCCGAGGCCACCCACCGGGCGATCAAACTGGCGCAGGTCGCGGGCGCCCCGCTGTACGTGGTGCACGTCTCGGCGGACGAGGCCGTCGCGGAGATCGGAAAGGCGCGGGCGCAGGGGCTCAACGTCTTCGGTGAGACCTGCCCGCAGTACCTCTTCCTCTCCACCGACAACCTTGCCGAGCCGGACTTCGAGGGGGCGAAGTACGTCTGCTCCACCCCGCTGCGGCCGCGCGAGCACCAGGAGGCGCTGTGGCGCGGGCTGCGCACCAACGACCTCCAGGTCGTCTCCACCGACCACTGCCCGTTCTGCTTCACCGGCCAGAAGGAGCTCGGCCGCGGCGACTTCTCCAAGATCCCCAACGGGCTGCCGGGCGTCGAGAACCGCATGGACCTGCTCCACCAGGGCGTCGTCGAGGGCCGGATCAGCCGCCGCCGCTGGATCGAGATCGCCTGCGCCACCCCGGCCCGCATGTTCGGCCTCTACGGCAAGAAGGGCACGATCGCGCCCGGCGCGGACGCGGACGTGGTGATCTACGACCCGCACGCCGAGCAGGTCCTCTCGGCGGAGACGCACCACATGAACGTCGACTACTCGGCCTACGAGGGCAAGCGGGTCACCGGCCAGGTGGAGACCGTCCTCTCGCGCGGCGAACTCGTCATCGACCAGCGGAAGTTCACCGGCCGGGCCGGCCACGGGGTCTACACGCCGCGCGGCACCTGTCAGTACCTCGTCTAACTCGTCCCAGGAGAGGCGCTCATGGACTTCGGACTCGTCCTCCAGACCGACCCGCCGGCCTCGGCCGTCATCAGCCTGATGAGACGCGCCGAGCGCAACGGGTTCCGCTACGGCTGGACCTTCGACTCGGCCGTGCTCTGGCAGGAGCCGTTCGTCATCTACAGCCAGATCCTCGCGAACACCGACCGGCTCGTCGTCGGCCCGATGGTCACCAACCCCGGCACCCGCACCTGGGAGGTGACCGCCTCCACCTTCGCCACGCTGAACGACATGTACGGCAACCGGACCGTCTGCGGGATCGGCCGCGGGGACTCCGCGATGAGGGTCGCCGGGCGCCCGCCGAACACCCTGGCCCGGATCAGCGCGGCGATGAAGGTCATCCGCGCGCTCGGCTCCGGCCAGGAGGCCGACCTCGGCGACGGGACCGTGATCAAGTTCCCGTGGATCGGCGAGGGCGCGAAGCTGCCCGTGTGGATGGCCGCGTACGGGCCGAAGGCGCTGAGGATGGCCGGGGAGGAGGCGGACGGGTTCATCCTGCAGCTCGCCGACCCGCACCTCACGGAGTGGATGGTCGGCGCCGTCCGCGAGGCCGCGGTCGCCGCCGGGCGCGACCCCTCGGAGGTCACGATCTGCGTCGCCGCGCCCGCGTACGTCACCGACGGCAGCGACGAGCAGCGGGCGCACGCACGCGACCAGTGCCGGTGGTTCGGCGGCATGGTCGGCAACCACGTCGCCGACATCGTCTCCCGGTACGGCACCGAATCCGGCGCCGTACCGCAGGAGTTGACGGACTACATCCGCGCCCGGGAGGGGTACGACTACGCGCACCACGGGCGCAGCGGCAACCCCGACACGGCGTTCGTCCCCGACGAGATCGTCGACCGCTTCTGCCTGATCGGCACCCCCGAGGAGCACGTCGCCAAGCTGCGCGCCCTGCGCGACCTCGGTGTCGACCAGTTCGCCGTGTACGACATGCACGACGCGAAGGCGGAGACGATCGACGCGTACGGGGCGTACGTCATCCCGGCGCTCAACGGCTGATCGGCTCAACTAGCACTCGGTCGTGGCGTGTTGCCCGTGCGTCGCGCCCCGACCCGGCCCGCCGCCCCCTCCGGTCCGCCCCCTCCCCGCCGTCCCGGGGAGGGGGTCCCGCCGCCCGCACGGCCTCTCCCTCACCGTCCCTGATCCGAGATTGGCGTGCCCATGACCGACACCGTTCCCGCCGGCCCGATACCCGCGGCGCCTCAGAGCACCGCGCTCGACGGCCGCGTCGAACTCGCCCCCGAGGCGTACCCCGCCGACAGCCCGTTCGCCAACGACGACCTGCGGCCGGTCCCGGTCGCCGACCGGCACTGGACGACGTACAACTACATCGCGTTGTGGGTCGGCATGGCCCACTGCATCCCGTCCTGGACGCTCGCCTCCGGCCTCATCGCGCTCGGGATGGACTGGAAGCAGGCCGTCTTCACGATCGCGTTGGCCAACGTCATCGTTTTGATCCCGATGCTGCTCACCGGCCACGCGGGCCCCAAGTACGGCATCCCGTTCCCCGTCTTCGCCCGCGCCTCCTTCGGGCTGCGCGGGGCGAACCTGCCGGCGATGGTGCGGGCGGCGGTGGCCTGCTGCTGGTTCGGGATCCAGACGTGGATCGGCGGGCAGGGCATCTTCCTGCTGCTCGGCAACATCTTCGGCGGCTGGAGCGAGGCGTCGCGGATCGGCGGTCAGCCGTGGACGCTGTGGGTGTGCTTCGTGCTGTTCTGGGCGCTCGAACTGGCCATCATCTACCGGGGGATGGAGACCCTGCGCCGCTTCGAGAACTGGGCGGCGCCGTTCGTCCTGGTCGGCGCGGCGGTCCTGCTGATCTGGATCGCGGACAAGGCCGGCGGCTTCGGCCCGCTGCTCGACCAGCCCTCGAAGGTCGGCTGGGACGCGGACTTCTGGAAGGTCTTCTTCCCCGGCCTGATGGGCATGATCGGCTTCTGGGCGACGCTGTCGCTGAACATCCCGGACTTCACCCGCTTCGGGAAGGGGCAGCGGGCACAGGTGTGGGGGCAGACGCTGGGGCTTCCTACGACGATGACCCTCTTCGCCTTCATGTCCGTCCTGGTCACCTCCGGCTCGCAGGCCGTCTACGGTGCGCCGATCTGGGACCCGGTCGAGCTCACCGCCAAGGCCGACAGCGTCTTCGGCCTGCTCTTCGGCCTGATCACGGTCCTGGTCGCGACGATCTCCGTCAACCTCGCCGCGAACGTCGTCTCGCCCGCGTACGACCTGGCCAACCTGGCCCCGAAGCTCGTCAGCTTCCGCACCGGCGCGCTGATCACCGGCGTCGTCGGCGTGCTGATCATGCCGTGGAAGCTGACCTCCACCCCCGAGCTGTACATCTTCACCTGGCTCGGCGTCGTCGGCGGGCTGCTCGGCACCGTCGCCGGCATCCTCATCGCCGACTACTGGATCGTCCGCCGCACCGCGCTCGACCTCGCCGACCTCTACACCCCCGGCGGCCGCTACTGGTACTCCTCCGGCTGGAACTGGCGCGCGGTCGCCGCGTTCGCCGTCGGCGGCCTCCTGGCGGTCGGCGGCAGCTACTCCGGCGTGAACGCCGACGGCGCCAAGACCGGCCCCTTCCCCGTCGACGGCCTCGTCCCCTTCCTCCAACCCCTCGCCGACTACGGCTGGGCCGTCGGCCTCGCCTCGTCCCTCGTCCTGTACACGGCCCTGATGTGGGGGCAGCGGGTCCGCGCGACCGGGTGACCCCACGCGCCCCGGGTGCGTCACCCGAACGGCCGACAAGAGACGCGATCATGGCGTGGTGTGCATACGTTCGGTGATTGTCCATCACCCTCCGTGCAAGCAGGAGCTTCGCATGCGCATCAAGCACATAGCGGCCGCGGCCGCGCTCACCGCGGCCGTGACCGTCCCGTCCGTGGGGGCCGCGTCGGCCGTCGACCGGGACTGCAAGGACTTCTCGAGCTCGGCGGCGGCGCAGGAGTACTTCGACACGAAGCCGGGCGACCCCGATCGTCTCGACCGGGACAACGACGACCTGGCGTGCGAGGACTACCGGGGGCCGTGGAAGCCGGCCGGGGCGGACACGGACCCGACGGAGGGCCCAGCCGGCACGGGCACGGACGGCACGGGCCGTACGAGCGGTGAGGTGATGGCGGAGGTCGCCGACGACTACGCCGACGCGCCGAAGGGCGGGGTCGAGGCCGGCGGGGGCGGGCTCGCGAAGGGCGGCTCGGACACCGCGCTGGTGACGGGCCTCGGGCTCGCGGGCGCCCTCGCGGCGGCCGGCGGGGCCGTCGTCCTGCGACGGCGCGGCGCGACGGGCCGGTAGCCCTTGTCGCACCGCCACCGCACACGGTTCGGCGGCCCCGGCGCGGTGTTCCTCGCCGCGGTCGCCGCCGTCTGCCTGCTCGTCGTCCTGGTGGTCGCCCTGCGTCCCGCGGGCGACGGGCCCCGGCGCGCGCTGCCGGCCCCCGCCGCGCCCGGCGACGGCCGGGCCGGCCCGCCGCCGGAGTGGGACGCGCCCGAACCCGTCCGGGTGCGGGTGCCCGCCATCGGCGTCGACGCCGCGCTCTCGCCGCTGGTTACCGACGCCTCGCGCGCGCTCGTCCCGCCGGTGAGCTTCGTCGACGCCGGATGGTGGCAGGACGGCCCCGAGCCGGGCGAGGCCGGACCGGCCGTCGTCGTCGGCCACCTCGACTCCGACGACGGACCCGCCGTCTTCGCGGGCCTCACCGTCCTGGAGCCCGGCGACGCGATCGAGATCGGCCGGGCGGACGGCTCGACCGCCCGCTTCACCGTCGACGAGATCGCCCACCACGCGAAGGACGCCTTCCCGACCGACCGCGTCTACGGCCCCACCCCCGGCTCCCAGCTGCGGCTCGTCACCTGCGGGGGCGCGTACGACCCGACGACCCGCAGCTACGGCGTCAACACCGTCGTGTACGCGACCCTCGCGTCCCTGACGTGAGACCGGGGTCTGGCCACCACCGCCCGTGATCTTTAGGGTCGGACGGATGTTCACCACGCGTCCGACCCTGCAGGGCACCTTCGGCATGGTGTCGTCCACCCACTACCTGGCCTCGCAGACGGCGATGGCCGTCCTGGAGGACGGCGGGAACGCCTTCGACGCGGCCGTCGCCGCCGGCTTCGTCCTGCACGTCGTCGAGCCGCACCTGAACGGGCCGGCCGGGGAGGTCCCGGCGCTCGTCGCCCCGGCCGGCGGCGAGGTGCGGGTGCTGTGCGGGCAGGGGGTCGCGCCGCGCGGGGCGACCGTCGAGCACTACCGGGGGCTCGGGCTCGAACTGGTGCCGGGCACGGGCCCGTTGGCCGCAGCGGTACCGGGCGCGTTCGACGCGTGGATGCTGCTGCTGCGCGACCACGGCACCAGGTCGCCCGCGGACGTGCTGAAGTACGCGATCGGTTACGCCGAGGACGGGCACGCGCCGGTCGAGCGGGTGGGGGAGACCGTCGAGACGGTGCGCGAGCTCTTCGAGGGGGCGTGGGCGTCCTCTGCGGAGGTGTACCTGCCGGGCGGGCACCCGCCCCGGCCGGGGGAGTTGTTCCGCAACCCCGCGCTCGCCGCGACCTGGCGGCGGCTGCTCGCGGAGGCGGGCGGCGACGGCTCTCGCTCGCGCGAGGAGCGGATCGAGGCCGCCCGCAGGGTCTGGCGGGAGGGGTTCGTCGCCGAGGCGCTGGTACGGCAGGCCGCCCGGCCGACGCTCGACACCAGCGGCGAGCAGCACGTCGGTACCCTCACCGCACGGGACGTGGCGGAGTGGTCCGCGTCGTGGGAGCGGCCCGTCGCGTACGACTGGGGCGGGTGGACCGTCTGCAAGGCAGGTCCCTGGAGCCAAGGGCCGTCCTTCCTCCAGCAGTTGGCGCTGCTCCCGGACGAGCTGCCCGCGTACGGGTCGGAGGAGTACGTCCATCTCCTCGTCGAGGGCTGCAAGTTGGCCATGGCCGACCGGGAGGCCTGGTACGGGGACGCCGCCGGGGTCCCGCTCGACGCGCTGCTCTCCGACGGCTACAACACCGCCCGCCGCGCGCTGATCGACGACCGGGCCTCGTACGCGCTGCGCCCCGGCAGCCCCGGCGGGCGGACGCCGCGCGTCGGCGCGCACGCGGCCGTGGCGGCGGGCGGCGCGGTGGGGCGGACCTCGGGGGCGACGGGGGCGGGGGAGCCGACCGTCGGCGAGGACGGGCGGACCCGCGGCGACACCTGCCACCTCGACGTCGTGGACCGCTGGGGCAACATGATCGCGGCGACCCCCTCCGGGGGCTGGCTCCAGTCCAACCCGGTCGTCCCCGAGCTGGGCTTCCCGCTCGGCACCCGGCTGCAGATGACCTGGCTGGAGGAGAACCTGCCCGACACGCTCACCCCGGGCCGCCGGCCGCGCACCACCCTCAGCCCGTCGCTCGCCCTGCGCGACGGCGTCCCCGTCCTGGCCTTCGGGACGCCCGGCGGGGACCAGCAGGACCAGTGGTCGCTGCACTTCTTCCTGGCGGTCGCGCTGCGGTCGCCCGTGCGGGGCTCGCTCGACCTGCAGGGGGCGATCGACGCGCCGAACTGGCACACCGACGCGTTCCCGGGGTCCTTCTACCCGCGCGGGATGCGGCCGGGGAGTCTCACGCTGGAGTCGCGCTTCGACCCCTCCGTCGTCGATGCGCTGCGGGCCCGCGGGCACGACGTCACCGTCGGCGGGCCGTGGACCGAGGGCCGGCTCTGCGCGGTCGCCCGCGATCCGCGGACCGGGGTGCTGAGCGCGGGGGCGAACCCGCGGGGGATGCAGGGGTACGCGGTCGGACGCTGAGGAGCGCCCCGGCGGCCCGCGAGCCCCCGGGCCCCGCGAGCGCCCGGGCGTCCCGCGGGCGGCCGGGGCGGCCGGGGTGGGCGGTACCGGTGGTGTGTGATGTGCTGGGCGCATGATCGATGCCGAACTCGAAGCATTCCTCACCGGTGGCCTGTCCGACGTCGAGGCCGCGCTGCGGGCCGCCGCCGCGGCGGAGATCATGCCGCGGCACCGGCAGCTCGCCGCGCACGAGGTCGTCGAGAAGACCGGGCCCTTCGACCTGGTCACCGTCGCCGACCGGGGCGCCGAGCTGCACCTCGCGAGCGCGCTCCTCGCGCTGCTCCCGGGGTCCGTCGTCGTCGGCGAGGAGGCGGTGCACGCGGATCCGGGCTCCTACGACGCGCTGCACGGGGACGCGCCGGTGTGGGTCGTCGATCCGATCGACGGGACGCGGCAGTTCGTACGGGGCGAGAGCGGCTTCTGCACGCTACTCGCGCTGGTGCGGCGGGGGGTCGTGCTGGCGTCGTGGACGTACGCGCCCGTGCGCGACGAGATGGCGGTCGCGGTACGGGGCCGGGGGGCGCGGTTGAACGGTGTCCCGCTCGCGCGAGGAGCGGTCGGAGAGCCGGTGCGGGTGGCGACGTCGCATCCGGACTACACGACGCCGGAGCAGAAGCGGGCGCTGCTCCGGCTGTCGGTCGAGGGGGTGGCGGCGCGGCCCTGCGGGTCGGCGGGGCTGGAGTATCTCGCGGTCGCGCGGGGGGAGTCGGACGCGGTGGCGTTCGACTGGGAGCTGGCGTGGGACCACGCGGCGGGGTTGCTGCTGGTGGAGGAGACGGGCGGCGCGCACCTGACCCTCGCCGGCGCCCCGTTCCGCCTCACCGGCGGCAACGCGCTGCCCTTCGTGGCGGCGGCGAACCCAGAGCTCGCGGCCCGCCTCCGCGACCTCCTCGCCGGCCCCTGAGCCGGCGCCGTTCCGCCTGCCGGCGGGGTACCGGGCTCCGCCCGGTGGCCTCAATCGCCGGCCGGGCCAGGATTTTTTGCTGGCTCGCCATGTCCGGGCCGAGGACCATGCCGCTCGGCCTCGAGGCGCGCCCGGACCTCCGCCACCAGCTCCGCCGCCGCGTCCAGCGCCTCACGCCCCGGCCCGGCGAGGGCCCGGGCGACGCGCGGGGAGAAGTCGTCCGGGGCTACGGGCAACCGCGCCGCGGAGGCCAGCGCGCCCTTCTCGTTGAGGAGCCACGCGCGGTGGTGCGCGTGCATGGACTGGGCGAGGATGCCGAGCGCGCGGGAGACGCAGAGGGAGGCGTACAGCGGGTCGTCGGGGTCCTTGCGGGCCGCCGCGAGGAGGAACTCGGCCTCCCAGGACGCGTGGACGAGCGCGGCGCGCAGGGCGGGGGGATACGTCAGGGTCTGCTGCCGCAGCGGGGCCAGCTCGCCGAAGGGGTCGGCGAGGACCCGCCCGAGCGCGACCTCCCCCGCGTAGACGGGCGACCAGAAGCCGAGCGGATGCCCGGCCTGCACGCCCACCTCGTAGCGCCCCTCGACGCACGCCGCCCAGACCGCCTCGACCCGGTCGAGATCGCGGAGGATCCAGTCGACGGCGACGCCGCCGACCCGGAGCCACGCCCCGCCGTCGACCCACGGCCCCCACCCGCCCGGCCCGGCGACCTCCACCGGCCCGCCGGTGAACTCCTCGGCGAGCGCGGTCAGCGCCGGTACGTCGGGCTCGCCGCGGTAGTAGAGGCCGAGGTCCCAGTCGGAGTCCGGCCGGTGCGTCCCGCGCGCCCGGCTGCCGCCGAGGGCGACGGCGCGGACGCCGCGGACGGCCGTCAGCCGCGAGGCCATCTCCGCGACGAGGGCCCGTGTCGCGTCTGTCTCCCGGTTCTCGATCATGCGGGAGATCGTAGGCCCGGTCCGTCGTCGGCGTGCGGGTTTATGCTGGCCGGGACCGGGAGTTCGGCCCGTGCGGGCCGGGAGCCGTCCGGAGGAGCCGCCGCCGAGCAGGGGAGTTGCCGACGTGTCACCGATGCTCGACGCCGTCGTCGTGGGCGCGGGCCCCAACGGTCTGACCGCCGCCGTCGAACTGGCCCGCCGGGGCCACTCCGTCGCCGTGTTCGAGGCGCGGGACACGATCGGCGGGGGCGCGCGGACCGAGGAGCTGACGCTGCCGGGCTTCCGGCACGACCCCTGCTCGGCCGTGCACCCGCTGGGCGCGGGGTCGCCGGCGTTCAAGGCGATGCCGCTGGAGCGGCACGGCCTGGAGTGGCTGCACCCGGAGCTGCCGATGGCGCACCCGTTCCCGGACGGGACGGCCGCGGTGCTCGCCCGGTCCGTCGCGGAGACGGCCGCGTCTCTCGGGCCGCGGGACGCCGCGACCTACCGGCGCCTGGTGGCGCCGTTCCAGGACCGGTGGGACGAGCTGGTCGGAGACTTCATGGCGCTGCCGTCGACGGCGCTGCCCCGCGACCCGGTCACGCTCGCCCGCTTCGGCCGGCTCGCGCTGCCGCCGGCCACGTGGCTGATGCGGCGCTTCCGGGACGACCGGGCCCGGGCGCTGTTCGCCGGGCTCGTCGCGCACGTGATCGCGCCGCTCGGCGGTGTCGGCACGTCGGGCGTCGGCCTCGTCTTCGCGCTCGCCGCGCACGCGGGCGGGTGGCCGATGCCGCGCGGCGGCTCGCAGGCGATCGCCGACGCGCTCGCCGGGCTGCTGCGGGAGCACGGCGGCACGGTCCACACCGGCTACGAGGTCAAGCGGCTGGACGACCTGCCGCCGGCGCGGGCGTACGTCTTCGACACCTCGCCGAGCGCCGTCGCCCGGATCGCCGGCCTCGGCGGGTTCTACGCCGGGTACCGCTACGGGGCCGCCGCGTTCAAGATCGACTACGCGCTGGACGGGCCGGTGCCGTGGACGGCGAAGGAGGCCCGTACGGCGGGGACCGTGCAGGTCGGGAGCAGCAGCCGGGAGATCGCCGCGGCGCTCGACGCGGTCTCCCGGTACGACCGCGCGCCGGACGTGCCGTTCCTCATCACCGCCCAGCCGAGCCTCGTCGACCCGGGCCGCGCGCCGGCGGGCAAGCACGTCTTCTGGGCGTACGGGCACGTCCCGCACGGCTGGACCGGCGACCTCACCGACGCGGTCGAGCGCCAACTGGAGCGGTTCGCGCCTGGCTTCCGCGACCTCGTCCTCGCCCGCGCCACCGCGGGCCCGCCGGAGCTCGCCGCGCGCAACGCGAACTACGTCGGCGGCGACATCGCCTGCGGCGCCGCGGCCGGCCTCCAGCTCCTCCTGCGCCCCCGCCTCACCCGCTCCCCGTACACCACCCCCCACCCCGCCGTCTTCCTCTGCTCCTCCGCCACCCCTCCCGGCCCCGGCGTTCACGGCATGTCCGGCCACAACGCGGCGAAGGAGGTCTGGCGCCACCTCCGCGCACGGCCGTAGCGAGGCGCGTGGCGCCGAAAGCGCCGCCGCGCGGGGTCCCGGCGGAGCCGTGCCCCCGGCCTCGGTGCGCCCCGAGCCCGCGGCGGGACGAGGCGGTGGCGAGGGCAGCCCGTGGCGGTGTCCCGCGGTGTGCGTGGGACGCACTTCCGTGGCCGCGCGGTGACGGCCCTCGGATCCGCGTGGTCGCCGAGCCCGTTTCGGTGGCTCGCGCCACCGGCACCATGCCGTGTGACCGTACGATGCCCCCGGGCGGGACGCCGGATGCCATCGCGCCCCCGCCCTCCTACACCCCACCGTCCCCTTTTCGGCCGGGAAGGCGGGAAATCGTCGCACAGGTGGACGGACGGGGCATGATGGGCGGATGAGCAGATCGCAGCCGT
Organism: Streptomyces sp. NPDC060194; assembly: GCF_042728285.1. NCBI lineage: Bacteria > Bacillati > Actinomycetota > Actinomycetes > Kitasatosporales > Streptomycetaceae > Streptomyces > Streptomyces sp. NPDC060194. The sequence continues at coordinate 49,384 of NZ_JBHWZH010000013.1, forward strand.
CCCTGACCCTCGTCCGCGGTGACATCACCGAGCAGGACGTCGACGCGGTCGTCAACGCCGCGAACTCCTCGCTGCTGGGCGGCGGGGGCGTGGACGGTGCGATCCACCGGCGCGGCGGCCCGGCGATCCTCGCCGCGTGCCGGGATCTGCGGGCGTCCCACTACGGCAAGGGGCTGGCGACCGGGCAGTCGGTGGCGACGACGGCGGGGGAGCTGCCCGCGCGGCACGTCATCCACACCGTCGGGCCGGTGTACTCGCCGCGCGAGGACCGCAGCGGGCTGCTCGCGTCCTGCTACCGGACCGCGCTCGGGGTCGCGCGGGAGATCGGCGCGCGGACCGTCGCGTTCCCGGCGGTGTCCACCGGGATCTACGGCTGGCCGATGGACGACGGGGCGCGGATCGCGATCAGGACGGTGGCGGAGGCGGCGACGGCGGAGGCGTTCGACGAGATCCGGTTCGTCCTCTTCGACGTCGACGCGTACACGGCGTTCCAGGAGGCGCTGGACGCGCGAGGCTGATGTCGGATTTCCGCCAGCCCCGGCGGAGCGCATACGGGAACCTTGACCCATGCACACGAACACGGCGCACTGCGTGCGGGCCGTCCAGGCGAAGGACTCGCGGTTCGACGGCTGGTTCTTCACCGCCGTCCTCACCACCGGCATCTACTGCCGGCCCAGCTGCCCGGTCGTGCCGCCCAAACCGCAGAACATGACGTTCTACCCGAGCGCCGCGGCGTGCCAGCAGGCCGGCTTCCGGGCCTGCAAGCGCTGCCGCCCCGACAGCAGCCCCGGCTCCCCGGAGTGGAACGCGCGCGCCGACACCGTCGCCCGCGCGATGCGGCTGATCGGCGACGGGGTGGTGGACCGCGAGGGCGTCCCCGGCCTCGCGGCCCGGCTCGGCTACTCCACCCGGCAGATCGAGCGCCAGCTCAACGCCGAACTGGGCGCGGGCCCGCTCGCGCTGGCCCGCGCGCAGCGGGCGCAGACCGCCCGGCTGCTCATCGAGACCACCGCCCTGCCGATGGCGGACGTCGCCTTCGCCGCCGGGTTCGCCTCCGTGCGCGCCTTCAACGACACCGTGCGCGAGGTCTTCGCGCTGTCCCCGACGCAGCTGCGCGCCCGCGGACGCGGCGCCGGCACCCCGACCGCGCCCGGCACGATCGACCTGCGGCTGCCGTTCCGTGCCCCGCTCCACCCCGACAACCTCTTCGGCCACCTCGCCGCGACCGGCGTCCCCGGCGTCGAGGAGTGGCGCGACGGCGCCTACCGCCGCACGCTCGCCCTCCCCTACGGCCACGGCACCGCGACGCTCGCCCCGCGCCCCGACCACATCGCCTGCCGCCTCGCCCTCACCGACCTGCGCGACCTCACCCTCGCCATCAGCCGCTGCCGGTGGCTGCTCGACCTCGACGCCGACCCCGTCGCCGTCGACGAGCGGCTGCGCGCCGACCCGCTGCTCGCCCCGCTCGTCGACAGGGCGCCCGGCCGCCGGGTGCCGCGCACGGCGGACGCGGCGGAGTTCGCCGTACGGGCCGTCCTCGGCCAGCAGGTGTCGACGGCGGCGGCGCGTACGCACGCCGCGCGGCTCGTCGTCGCCCACGGAGAGCCCGTCGAGGACCCCGGCGGCGGTCTCACCCACCTGTTCCCGACGCCCGAGGCGCTCGCCGCGCTCGACCCCGAGGCGCTCGCCCTGCCCCGCAGCCGCCGCGCCACCCTGGTGAACCTGGTCGGGACGCTCGCCGCCGGCGAGCTGCGGCTCGGTCCCGAGAGCGATTGGGAGACGGCCCGGCAGCAGCTCACGGCGCTGCCCGGCTTCGGCCCGTGGACGGTCGAGACCATCGCCATGCGCGCCCTCGGCGACCCCGACGCCTTCCTCCCCACCGACCTCGGCATCCGGCACGCCGCCGCCGCGCTCGGCCTGCCCCGGACCCCCGCCGCCCTCACCGCCCGAGCGGCCGCCTGGCGGCCCTGGCGCGCCTACGCCACCCAGCACCTGTGGGCGACCGGCGACCACCCCGTCAACTCCCTGCCCGCGTAACGCCCTTCGAGGAGCATCCCGATGTCCGCCCCCACCGCCCTGCGGCAGCACACCGTCGTCGACAGCCCCTACGGCCCGCTCACCCTCGTCGCCACCGACGGCGTCCTCAGCGGCCTGTACATGGTCGACCAGCGCCACCGCCCCGCCCAGGAGACCTTCGGCCACCCCGAACCCGACCCCGACGCCGAACCGTTCGCCGGGACGCGCCGCCAGCTCCAGGCGTACTTCGCCGGTGAGCGCACCACCTTCGACCTGCAACTCGCCCTGCACGGAACCGCGTTCCAGCGCGCGGTCTGGGAGCAGCTGCTGCGCATCCCGTACGGCGAGACCCGCTCCTACGGCCAACTCGCCCTCGAACTGGGCAAACCCGGCGCGTCGCGCGCCGTCGGGCTCGCCAACGGCAAGAACCCGATCGGCATCATCGTCCCCTGCCACCGGGTGATCGGCTCCACCGGCTCGCTCACCGGCTACGGCGGCGGCATCGACCGCAAGCGGCGGCTGCTCGCCTTCGAGCGCGGGGAGGTCGACGTCCCCGCGGGGGCGTTGTTCTGAACCGTTCCGATGTCAACGACCTTTTCCTGCGGCTAGATTGGCGGATGATCACACAGGCGGGCGCCACGCACCCGGCCCCGCCGCCCCGACGCCGGCCCAGGAGGCGCGCTCCCTATGACCCACCCCGACCCCACCCTCGAGTCCGCCGAGCGCATCCGGGACCGCATCGACACCAGCACGCCGCACTCGGCGCGCTTCTGGAACTACTTCGTCGGCGGCAAGGACAACTACGAGGCCGACCGCGCGATCGGCGACGAGATCAAGCAGTTCTTCCCCGGCCTCGTCGACTGCGCCCGCACCAGCCGGCTCTTCCTCGGCCGCGCGGTCCCCTACCTGGCCACCGAGTGCGGCATCCGGCAGTTCCTCGACGTCGGCACCGGGCTGCCCACCGCGAACAACACCCACGACGTCGCCCAGCGGGTCGCCCCCGACTCCCGCATCGTCTACGTCGACAACGACCCGCTCGTCCTCGCCCACGCCCGCGCGCTGCTCACCAGCACGCCGGAAGGGGCGACGGCGTACCTCGACGCGAACCTCTACGACCCCGAGGACATCCTCGAACGGGCCGCCGCCACGCTCGACCTCACCAAGCCGGTCGGGCTCATCGTCATGGGCATCCTCGGCCACGTCGCCGACCACGCCGAGGCCCGCGCCCTCGTCGGCCGGCTGCTCGCCGGGCTGCCCTCCGGGAGCTACTTCGTCTCCTCCGACGGGTCGGCGACCAGCCCCGGCATGATCGCCGCGTCCGACGCGTACAACAGCAGCGGTGCGACGCCGTACTACGTGCGCAGCGTCGAGGAGATCACCGCGTACTTCGACGGGCTCGAACTCCTCGAACCCGGCGTCGTCCGCGTCACCGAGTGGCGCCCCGAGCTGGGCCACGACTCCGATCTGCCGATCGCGGTCGACCAGTACGGGGGTGTCGCCCGCAAGCCGTGACGCGGGTGCGTCGTGGCCGGTCGCGCAGTTCCCCGCGGTCCTGGAGGGTCGGGCTTCGTCCGGATTCGAGTGGGGGTGGGTCAGGAGGGGATGCGGATGCCGTCCTCCAGCTCGACCGCGCCCGCGCCCGGTCCGCGGGACAGCACGTCGAGGGCGGCGCGGACGCGGCCGGCCAGGGCGGGCCAGACGTAGGCGTCGAGTTCCTCGGGTTCGACCAGCCGCCAGGAGAGCAGCTCCGCCTCCTGGAGCCGGATCTCCGCCAGCCGCTCGTCGGACAGCACACCGCCGTCGTACAGGTACGCCGCGATCGGCGGCCGGTCGGGACCCCGCATCCAGTCGACGGCGAGCAGCGGACCCAGCGCGACGTCGAGGCCGATCTCCTCCGCCGTCTCACGGCGCGCGCCCTCGCGGGGCGTCTCGCCGGCGTCCGACTCGACGGTGCCCCCGGGCAGTCCCCAGCTCTCGCGGTAGTTCGGCTCGACGAGCAGGACCCGGCCGTGCACGTCCCGGAAGAGTGCGGCGGCCGCGGCGAGGATACGGGGGAGGCCGGCGATGTAGGCGGCGTAGTCCGAGGTCATGGGCGCCAGCCTAGGGACTCCGCCGGGCGGGCGGCGCTGGGCAGGCGCAGGCCGGCGGGTTAGGGTCGACGACGGCGCGACTGTCGGTACGACGCAAGGGGAGCATGGTGGCACAGGGACGCGTGCTGATCGCCGCGGACAAGTTCAAGGGCTCGCTGACGGCCGTGGAGGTCGCGGAGCGGGTCACGGCGGGGCTGCGCCGCCTCGCACCGGAGTACGAGGTCGCCGCGGTCCCGGTCGCCGACGGCGGGGACGGCACCGTCGCCGCCGCGCTCGCGGCCGGCTTCGAGCGCCGCGAGGCACGGGTGACGGGCCCGCTCGGCGAGACGGTCACCGCCGCGTTCGCGCTGCGCGACGACACCGCGGTGGTCGAGATGGCGGAGGCGTCCGGCCTCCAGCACCTGCCCGAGGGGGTCTTCGCCCCCCTCACCGCGACCACCTACGGCACCGGCGAACTCCTGCGCGCCGCCGTCGACGCGGGCGCGCGCACCATCGTCTTCGGCGTCGGCGGCAGCGCGACGAACGACGGCGGCGCGGGCATGCTCGCCGCGCTCGGCGCACGCTTCACGGACGCCGACGGGGAGCCCGTCGCCCCCGGCGGGGGCCCTCTCCGCGGCCTCGCCTCCGCCGACCTCGGCGGGCTCGACCCCCGCCTCGCCGACATCGACATCGTCCTCGCCAGCGACGTCGACAACCCCCTCACCGGCCCCAAGGGCGCGCCCGCCGTCTACGGGCCGCAGAAGGGCGCCACCCCCGAGCAGGTCACCGAGCTCGACGCCGCGCTCGCCCACTACGCGAGCCTCCTCGACCCGGCCACCGCGGACGCGCCCGGGGCGGGCGCGGCCGGCGGCATCGGCTACGGCGCGCTCGTCGGTCTCGGCGCGCGCTTCCGGCCCGGTATCGAGGTCATGCTCGACGTCCTCGGCTTCGAGAAGGCGCTCGAAGGGGCGACGCTCGTCATCACCGGCGAGGGGTCCCTCGACGAGCAGACCCTGCACGGCAAGGCACCGGCGGGGGTCGCCGCGGCGGCCCGTGCGCGCGGCATCGACGTCATCGCCGTCTGCGGCCGCCTCGCCCTTCCCGCGGAGGCCCTCGGCAAGGCCGGCATCCGCCGCGCCTACGCGCTCACGGACATCGAGCCCGACGTCCAGAAGTGCATCGCCGACGCGGGCCCGCTCCTCGAACGCCTCGCGGAGAACATCGCACGCGACTTCCTGCACTAGACGCGTCAGGCGGGCGGGAGGCGGAGGGCCGCCAGGGCCAGGGTGAGTTCCGCCAGGTCACGGGGGCGGGTGACGGACCGTGCCGTCGCCCGCTCCAGCCGGCGCAACCGGTTCGCCACCGTGTTGCGGTGACAGCCGAGCCGCGCCGCCGCCCCCGCCGCGGACCCGTCCGCCGACAGCCACGCGTCGAGCGTGGCCAGCAGGAGCGCACACTCCGCCTCAGGCAGGGCCCGCAGCGGCCCGAGCACCTCCGCGACCAGCCGCGAGGCCGCCTCCGGGCGCCCCGCGACGAGCGCCGCCAGCACGTCGCCGCGCGCCGCCCCCGCACCCGTCGACCCCGGATCGCTCACGGCCGGTGACCCTCGCACCGACCGTCCCCGCCGCGCCACCCCACCGCGGCCGCGTTGTGCACGCGCACAACCGTCGCGGCCGACCGCTGGTCGGACGCCGCACATCCGCGCCACCCCCTGGACGCATCACCGCACCGATGCGGAGATGAGCCCGCGGCCCCGCACCGACGGGCCGCGCGGACTGCGGAAGGGGAATGTGCATGGGCTGGCTCGAGGTGAGCGGTCTCTCGGTCGGATACGGACCGGTCCGGGCCCTGCGGGAGGTGTCGCTGAGCGTCCCGGCGGGCGCCGTCGTCGCCGTGCTCGGCGGGAACGGCGCCGGCAAGACGACCCTGCTGCGGGCCGTCTCCCGCACCCTGGGCTTCCACCGCGGCACGGCGACCGGCACGATCACGTTCGACGGCCGCCCGACCGACGGCCTCAGCCCCTCGCGGACGGTCGCCGCCGGGGTCGTCCAGGTACCCGAGGGTCGCCAGGTCTTCGCCCGGATGACGGTCGCGGACAACCTGCGCGCCGGCGCCCTCCTCGCCAAGCGGGCCGACGCGGCCCGCGCGCTGGCCCGCGTCCACGAGCTGTTCCCCGTCCTCGCCGACCGCGCCCGCCAGCGGGCCGGGCTGCTCTCCGGCGGCGAGCAGCAGATGCTCGCGATGGGCCGCGCCCTGATGGCAGGCCCCCGGCTGCTGCTCCTGGACGAGCCCTCCCTCGGCCTCGCCCCGCTGATGGCGGCGCGGATCGCCGACACCGTCCGCGAGATCAACGCGCAGGGCACCTCCGTCCTCCTCGTCGAGCAGAACGCCGCCCTCGCCCTCGAACTCGCCTCCCGGGCCTACGTCATGGAGGTCGGCGAGGTCACCCTCTCCGGCCCCGCCGACGAGCTCGCCGCGTCCGACGAGGTCCGCCGCCGCTACCTCGGCGTCGTCGACGAGACGGCCGCCGCCGACGCCGGCCGCGCCCAGGAGGCGGCCCGCACCCTCGGGAGGTGGGCCCCGTGACCGCACCGGCCGCCCCGCAGACCCTCACGCACCCGCTCACCGTCTCCGACGTCACCGTCCGCTTCGCCGGCCTCACCGCCCTCGACGCCGTCTCCTTCACCGTCGCACCCGGCAGCCTGCACGCGGTGATCGGCCCGAACGGCGCCGGCAAGTCGACCTGCCTCAACGTGCTCTCCGGCGTCTACCGGGCCACCTCCGGCAGCGTCCGCCTCGGCGACACCGAGCTGACCGGCCTCCCCGCCCACCGGATCGCCGCGCTCGGCGTCGCCCGCACCTTCCAGAACATCGCGCTGCCGCCGTTCGCGACCGTCGCCGAGAGCCTCATGCTCGGCCGCCACCGGCTCACCCGCGCCGGCTTCGTCGCCACCGGGCTCCGGCTGCCCTCCGCGATCCGCGAGAGCGCCCTGCACCGCGAACGGGTGAGGGAGATAGCCGAGTTCACCGGTCTCGGCCCGCACCTGGACGACCTCGCCGGTGGGCTTCCGTACGGCAAGCAGAAGCTCGTCGAGCTGGGCCGGGCGCTCGCCATGGAGCCCGACGTCCTGCTGCTCGACGAACCCGTCGCCGGCATGAACGCCGAGGAACGCACCCGCACCGCCGCCGTCATCGCGGGCGTGCGCGACAGCCTCGGCATCTCGATCGTCCTGGTGGAACACGACATGGGGGTGGTGATGCGGCTCGCGGACGCGGTGACCGTGCTCGACTTCGGCCGCCGGATCGCGGACGGGCCGCCGGCCACCGTCCAGAACGATCCCGACGTCGTCCGCGCGTACCTGGGGGCGGCCCGGTGACCACCTTCGTCGAGCTGCTCCTCAACGGGGTCTCCATCGGCTCCGTCTACGCCCTGATCGCCCTCGGCTTCGTGGTCATCTTCAAGGCCACCGAGGTCGTCAACTTCGCCCACGCCTCCCTGCTGCTCGCCGGCGGGTACGTCACCGCCGTCCTCCACGACGACATCGGCTTCTGGCCCGCGCTCGTGGTCGGCACCGCCTCGGCCGCCGCCGTCGGGGCGGCCGTCGAGTTCCTGGTCATGCGCCGCTACCGGGGGCAGAACCACAGCGTGCTGGCCATCGTCACGATCGGCGTCGACATCCTGCTCATCACCGAGATCACCCGGCGGATCGGCACCGACGTGCTGCCGCTCGGCGACCCCTGGGGGAGCGCGGTCGTCTCGCTCGGGCCGATCACGATCGCCCAGACCCGGATCGCGGCGCTGGTCTGCGCCGGTCTGCTGATCACCGCGTTCCTGCTGGTCTTCCGGTACACCTCCTGGGGCGTCGCCATGCGCGCCGCCGCCGAGAACGCCGAGACGGCGACGCTGATGGGGGTGCGCCTCGGCCGGGTCTCGCTGAGCGCGTGGGCGGTGGCCGGCGGCCTCGCCGCGGTCGCGGCCCTCTTCCTCACCGTCTTCCCCACCCCCGGCCTGGAGCGGGCGACCTCGCTGGCCGCGCTCAAGGCGTTCCCCGCGGCGATCCTCGGCGGCCTCGACTCCACCACCGGCGCGCTGGTCGGCGGGCTGCTCGTCGGCGTCACCGAGTCCCTGGCCACCGGGTACCAGAGCGAGCTGAGCTTCCTCGGCCGCGGGATCGGCGACCTGGCCCCCTACCTGGTGATGGTGGTGGTGCTGCTGATCCGGCCCGCCGGTCTCTTCGGCACGAAGGAGCTGGCCCGTGTCTGACGTCCTCACCGAACGGCAGGCGCCCGCGAAGGCCCCCGCCTCCCGCCCGCGGCTGCCCCGCGGCCCCCGCCCGTACCTCTGGACCGCCCTCGGCATCCTGCTGCTCGCCCTGCCGTTCTACGTCGACCGCTTCTGGCTCCAGGCCGGCCTCTTCGCGATGGCCGCGGCCCTCGGCGCCATCGGCCTGAACCTCCTGACCGGCTCCACCGGCCAGCTCTCCATGGGCCACGCCTTCTTCCTCGCCGTCGGCGCCTACGGCTACTGCGCGTTCGCCGGGAGCGGCGAGGACGGCCTCACCGGCCTCGGACTGCCCGGCTGGCTCGCCGCGCTGCTCGCGGTCGCGCTCGCCGGGGTCGCGGGCGGCGTCTTCAGCCCCATCGCGGGCCGGCTGCGCGGGGCCTACCTCGGTATCGCGACCCTCGCCCTGATCTTCATCGGCCAGCACGTGCTGTTCAACGCCCACGACCTGACCGGCGGCTACAACGGCCGGGACGTGCCCGTCCTCAGCCTCTTCGGCCTCGACTTCGACGAGAGCGCGCTCGTCGTCCTCGGCGTCCCGTTCGGGTCGGCGGAGAAGCTCTGGTACCTGGCGCTCGTCCTGCTCACCGCCGGCGCGCTCTTCGCCCGCGGCATCCTGCGCGGCCGCCCCGGGCGGGCGATGAACGCGATCCGCGACCACCGGATCGCCGCCGGCGTGATGGGCGTGCCCGTCGCCCGCTACCGGGCCGCGGTCTTCGTCCTGTCCTCGATGTACGCGGGCCTCGCCGGCGTCGTCCTCGCGCTGGTCTTCCAGCGGACCGTCCCCGAGTACTTCGGGATGATCCTGTCCCTCGAGTACCTCGCCATGATCGTCATCGGCGGTCTGGGCTCGGTGGCCGGGGCGGTGGTCGGCGGGGTCTTCGTCTCGCTGCTCCCGCAGCTCCTCAACCGGTACAGCGACGTCCTGCCCCTGGTGTCCGCCCCCGGCACGGGCGGCGTCGCACCGGGCGAGGCGTCGCGCTACCTCTACGGCGCCGCCGTCGTCGCGGCGGTGCTCTTCCTGCCCGGAGGCCTCGTCCAGCTGGCCGCCCGGCGTACCACGCGGAACACCTCAGGGGAGGACCGATGAACACCACGCACACCCGCCGGAACACGGCCGCGGCGCTCGCCGTCCTGGTCGCGCTCACCACGGCCGGCTGCAGCTCCAAGGCCAGGGACGACGACGGCGACGACAAGCCGTCGGCCGGCGGCGTGAAGACCGGCGTCGGCGTCAGCGCGAAGACCATCGAGCTCGGCCTGCTCACCGACATGACCGGCGTCTACGCCACTCTCGGCAAGAGCGTCACCCAGGCCCAGCAGCTCTACGCGAAGCAGGTCAACGCCGACGGCGGCGTCTGCGGGCGGCAGCTCAAGCTGACCATCCGCGACCACGGCTACGACCCGCAGAAGGCGCTCGCCGCGTACGCCGAGCTGTCGCCCAAGGTCCTCGGCTTCCCGCAGTTCCTCGGCTCGCCCTTCGTCTCCGCGACGAAGCAGCGCATCGACGGCCAGGACAAGGGCCTCGTCATGCCGCAGGCCTGGTCGGCGTCCCTCCTCGGCAGCCCCTACATCCGGGTCGTCGGCACCACCTACGACGTCGAGACGATCAACGCGGTCGACTTCCTGATGAAGGAGAAGGGCCTGAAGAAGGGCGACAAGCTCGGGCACGTCTACTTCGAGGGCGACTACGGCGAGAACGCGCTCGTCGGCAGCAAGCACGTCGCCGAGCAGGAGGGGCTCACGATCGTCGAGCAGAAGATCAAGCCCACCGACAACGACATGTCGGCGCAGGTCGCGGCGCTGAAGAAGGCGGGCGTCAAGGCGATCGTCCTCAGCGCGGGGCCCCGGCAGGCCGCGTCGCTCGTCGGCGTCGCCGCGGCGGGCAAGTTCGACGTGCCGATCATCGGCAACAACTCCGCGTTCGCGCCCCAGCTGCTCGCCACCCAGGCCGCGCCGGCGCTGGAGGCGAACTACTACGTCGCCTCGCCCGGGCTCCCCATCGGCGCGGACACCCCCGCGGCGAAGAAGCTCGTCGCCGACTACAAGGCGGCCTACCCCTCCGACGCGCTCGACAACGGCATCGTCGCCGGGTGGACCGGCATGGACGTCTTCGCCCAGTCCCTGCGCAAGGCCTGCGAGGACAAGGACCTCACCCGCGAGGGCCTCGGCAAGGCGCTCCTGTCCCTGAACTCCTTCGACAACGACTTCGGGATCACCCACGACTTCTCCGACCCCGACGCGCCCTCCAGCAAGCAGTCGGTCATCATGCAGCCGGACAAGTCCGTCACCGGCGGCGTCAAGGTCGTCCGCGAGCCGCTCGCCGCGGAGGCGGCGGAAGGCTTCACGCCGAAGGCGGGGTGACGCGGGCGCCCACCCGACGGCGCCGGCGGCGCACAGCGAAGGGGGCCCGGACCGCGGTGGTCCGGGCCCCCTTCGGGGTTCGGCTACGAGCGGACCGCCCGCGCCTCGCGACGGTTGTCGCGGAAGTTGTTGACGCGGCGCGCGGTCGCGAAGAGCGGGATGACCGCGCCCATCACGACCTGCAGCGCGCAACCGGTCTGCAGCAGCATCGTGCCACCGGGCGCGTCGAAGGCCCACGCGGCCAGCAGGCCCATGCTGAGGACGATCCACACCAGGACCGCCCCGGCGAGGGGCCCACGGGGCTTCGGGTACTCGACCCGCGAGACCATCAGCCACGCCACCCCGATGATCGCGAGGAGCGTCGGCACGAACGGCAGCTCCAGGAGCACGATCGAGACCACCGTCAGCGCCCCGAACGGCGACGGCATCCCCTGGAACATCCCGTCCTTGACCGTGACGCACGAGAACCGCGCGAGCCGCAGCACCACCGCCAGCAGCACCACGATCGCCGCCAGCGCCGAGACCCGCTCGTGCGCGTCCTGCGCCACCATCCCGTACACCAGGACGAAGTACGCCGGCGCCAGCCCGAAGCTGATGAGATCGGACAGGTTGTCCAGCTCGGCCCCCATCGGCGAGCTGCGGAGCTTGCGCGCCACGAGTCCGTCGAAGAGGTCGAAGACCGCCGCGAGCAGCATCAGGATCACGGCCGTCGCGGCCGAGGGCCGCGCGATGGCCGTCCCGCCCTCACCGGTGAGGTGGGGGATGAGGATGCCCGTGGTGGTGAAGTACACCGCCATGAAACCGCACGTGGCGTTACCGAGCGTGAGGGTGTCCGCTATCGACAGCCGCATCGACAGCGGCATGTCGTCGCCGTCGTTCTCGTCGTCGATGTCGGGCACCCAGCCCGCCTGCGTCTCCCGATCAGCCACGGTCAATGCGAGTCACCCCCGCTGTCGTGGTCTGGCCCACTTCCAGATCCGTCTCGACACCCTCCGGCAGGTAGATGTCGACACGGGAGCCGAACCGGATGAGACCGATGCGCTCGCCCTGCTCCACCTTCGCGCCCTGCGGCACGTAGGGGACGATGCGACGGGCGACCGCGCCGGCGATCTGCACCATCTCGATGTCGCCGAGCTCGGTGTCGAAGTGCCAGACAACGCGCTCGTTGTTCTCGCTCTCCTTGTTGAACGCCGGCACGAAGCCGCCGGGGATGTGCTCCACGGACGTCACCGTGCCCGCGAGGGGCGCGCGGTTGACGTGGACGTTCAACGGGCTCATGAAGATCGCGACGCGGGTGCGCCCGTCCTTCCAGGGCATGATGCTCTGCACCACGCCGTCGGCCGGGGAGATGACCCGGCCCTGCGCGATCTCGCGCTCGGGGTCGCGGAAGAACCACAGCATGCCCGCCGCCAGCGCGGTGGTGGGCACCGCCACGGCCGCCGCCCGCCGTGAACGGCGGGAGCGGACGAGGCTGAGGGCTGCGGTCGCGACGGTCGGCAGGAGCCACGGCGATGCTCCGCGCGCGAGGCGTACGCCGGCGAGGCTGTCTCGGGGTGCAGAGGTGTTGCTGTGGGGCATGGGTGACCTTCGTAGCGGTTGAGTGCCGCGCACGATCCGGGGACGGCGGCTTTCCGGGGATGGTATCGGTTGCGGGCCGCAACTGGGTAAGCCAGCGGCCCAGTCGGGAGGCGAAGCATCGCACCGGGGTGCGATCTCCTTCTCCGGCAAAGCACCCGCTACGGGCCTTCTGCCCCGGCTCGGGGGATTCAGCCCTGCAACCGGTACTCCTCCAGGAGTCGCCGACCGATGATCATTTTCTGGATCTCGGCGGTACCTTCACCGATCAGCAGCATGGGCGCCTCGCGGTACAGGCGCTCGATCTCGTACTCCTTGGAGAAGCCGTAGCCGCCGTGGATGCGGAAGGCGTCCTCGACGACTTCCTTGCAGTACTCGGAGGCGAGGTACTTCGCCATCCCTGCCTCCAGGTCGTTGCGCTGACCGGAGTCCTTCTTCCGTGCTGCATTGACCATCATCGCATGGGCCGCTTCGACCTTGGTGGCCATTTCGGCCAGCTTGAACTGGATGGCCTGGTGCTGCGCGATCGGCTTCCCGAAGGTCGAGCGCTGCTGCGCGTAGGAAACTCCCAGCTCAAACGCACGCTGGGCGACTCCGCAGCCACGTGCGGCGACGTTGACCCGGCCGACCTCGACGCCGTCCATCATGTGGTAGAAGCCACGTCCGGTTTGTCCGCCGAGCACGCGGTTGGCTGGAATTCGCAGCCCGTCCATGATCAGTTCGGTGGTGTCGACGCCCTTGTACCCCATTTTGTCGATCTTGCCGGGGATGGTCAGACCCGGGCGGACCTCGCCGAACCCCGCCTCCTTCTCGACCAGGAACGTGGTCATCGACCTGTGCGGGGCGGTGCCCTCGGGGTGACCCTCGTCACTCCGGCACAGAACCGCCACAAGCGTGGACGAACCACCGTTCGTCAGCCACATCTTCTGGCCGTCGAGGACGTACTCGTCGCCGTCCTTCACCCCCTTCGAGCTGATGGCGGACACGTCCGAGCCGAGCGCCGGCTCCGACATCGAGAACGCGCCACGCACCTCGCCGAGCGCCATCCGCGGCAGGAAGGTGTCCTTCTGCTCCTGGGTGCCGTGCTGCTTGAGCATGTAGGCCACGATGAAGTGGGTGTTGATGATGCCGGACACCGACATCCAGCCCCGCGCGATCTCCTCGACGCACAGCGCGTACGTCAGGAGCGACTCGCCCAGACCGCCGTACTCCTCGGGGATCATCAGCCCGAACAGGCCGAGTTCCTTGAGCCCTTCGACGATCTCCGTCGGGTACTCGTCGCGGTGCTCCAGCTCGGTGGCGACCGGGATGATCTCCTTGCCCACGAAACTGCGGACGGTGGAGAGGATCTCCTGCTGGATGTCGGTCAGACCGGCGGTCTGGGCGAGACGGGCCATGGCTGTTGTTCTCCCGGTCCTGTTACTTCTGCGGCTGCGTGGACGGCTGGGGCGGCGTGGACCTGCTGGGGACGGGCCGCGGCTCGGGCCGTCCCGGCTGCTCCCCGCCGCGCTCCTTGATGTACGTCTCGGTCGGCACCATCACCTTGCGGCGGAACACGCAGACGACGGTGCCGTCCTGCTTGTAGCCGACGGTCTCCACGTACACGACGCCCCGGTCGTTCTTCGACCTCGACGGCGTCTTGTCGAGGACGGTCGTCTCGCCGTAGATGGTGTCGCCGTGGAAGGTGGGCGCGATGTGCCTGAGCGACTCCACCTCGAGGTTGGCGATCGCCTTGCCGGAGACGTCGGGGACGGACATCCCGAGCAGCAGCGAGTAGACGTAGTTGCCGACGACGACGTTCTTCCCGAAGTCGGTCGTCTTCTCGGCGTAGTTGACGTCCATGTGGAGCGGGTGGTGGTTCATGGTGAGGAGGCAGAAGAGGTGGTCGTCGTACTCGGTGACCGTCTTGCCGGGCCAGTGCTTGTAGACCGCGCCGACCTCGAACTCCTCGTAGGTGCGTCCGAACTGCATGATCAGGCTCCAGGGATCTCGAACTCGGAGGTGCGCTGCAGGCCGGCCGCGCGCCCCTTGCCGGAGACGACCAGCGCCATCTTGCGGCTGGCCTCGTCGATCATCTCGTCGCCGAGCATCGCCGAGCCCTTCTTGCCGCCGGCCTCGGAGGTGTAGTAGTCGTACGCGTCGAGGATGAGCTCGGCGTGGTCGAAGTCCTCCTGGGACGGCGAGAAGATCTCGTTCGACGCCTCGACCTGGCCCGGGTGCAGCACCCACTTGCCGTCGAAGCCGAGCGCGGCGGCGCGGCCGGCGACCTCGCGGTAGCCGTCGACGTTGCGGATCTGCAGGTAGGGGCCGTCGATCGCCTGGAGGTCGTGGGCGCGGGCGGCCATCAGGATCTTCATCAGGATGTAGTGGTAGGCGTCCGCGCCGTAGCCGGGCGGCTGCTCGCCGACGACCAGGGTCTTCATGTTGATCGACGCCATGAAGTCGGCCGGGCCGAAGATGATCGTCTCGGTGCGGGGGGAGGCCGCCGCGATCTCGTTGACGTTGTTCAGGCCGCGCGCGTTCTCGATCTGCGCCTCGATGCCGATCTTCCCGACCTCGAAGCCCATCGTCTTCTCGATCTGGGTGAGCAGCAGGTCGAGCGCGACGATCTGCTGGGCGTCCTGGACCTTCGGCAGCATGATGCAGTCGAGGTTCTGCCCGGCGCCCTCGACGACGGTCACGACGTCGCGGTAGGTCCACTCCGTCGTCCAGTCGTTGACCCGGACCACCCGCGTCTTGCCCGTCCAGTCGCCCTCGTTGAGGAACTTGACGATGGTGTGCCGGGCCTCGGGCTTGGCCAGCGGGGCGCAGGCGTCCTCCAGGTCGAGGAAGACCTGGTCGGCGGGAAGGCCCTGGGCCTTCTCCAGGAACCGCGGGTTCGAGCCGGGCACGGCCAGGCAGGAGCGGCGCGGACGCAGCCGGTTGACAGTCATGCGGGGACCTCCGTGGTGATGGTGCTGCCGTCCAGGGGGACGAGGCGGTGTGCGGTGCGGATCTCGTCGACGATACGGCCGATGATCTCGGTGATCCCGAAGTCCTTCGGGGTGAAGACGGCGGCGACCCCCGCCGCCTTCAGCGCGGCGGCGTCCGCGTGGGGGATGATCCCGCCGACGATCACCGGCACCTCGACGGCGCCGGCGTCCCGCATCCGGTGCAGGACGTCGGGGACCAGCTCGGCGTGCGAGCCGGAGAGGATCGACAGGCCGACGCAGTGCACGTCCTCGGCGAGGGCCGCGCTGACGATCTGCTCGGGTGTGAGCCGGATGCCCTGGTAGACCACCTCGAAGCCGGCGTCCCGCGCGCGCACCGCGATCTGCTCGGCCCCGTTGGAGTGCCCGTCGAGGCCCGGCTTGCCGACCAGGAGCCGCAGTCGGCCCGAGCCCAGCTCGTCGGCGGTCCGCGCGACCTTCGCGCGGACCTCGGCGAGCGGGGTGCCCTCCTCGGCGGCGACCGCGACGGGCGCGGAGGAGACGCCGGTGGGGGCACGGAACTCGCCGAAGACCTCGCGCAGCGCGCCCGCCCACTCGCCGGTGGTGACGCCCGCGCGGACGCACTCCAGGGTCGCCTCCATCAGGTTCACGTCCGACTCGGCGGCCTCCTTGAGGGCCTGGAGCGCCTGCTTGGTCGTCGGGTAGGTGAGCGGATCGCCCATCCCCTGGCGGTCGTTGGACTCCTCACGGGTCGCCCGCCAATCGCCGACCGCGGCCACGACCCGCGCCTCGGTCGCCGGGTCGACCGTCATGATGGCGGTGTCCAGGTCGGCCGTGAGCGGGTTGGGCTCGGTGGTCTCGAAGATGTTGACCCCGACGATCCTGTCCTGGCCGGCCTCGATCCGCGCCCGCCGCTCGGCGTGGGAGGAGACCAGCTGGGACTTGAGGTAGCCGGACTCGACGGCCGCCATCGCGCCGCCCATCTGCGCGATCTTGTCCATCTCCGCCCAGGCCTCCTCGACCAGGGCGTCGACCTTCGCCTCGACGACGTGGCTGCCGGCGAACAGGTCGTCGTACTCCAGCAGGTCGCTCTCGTAGGCGAGGACCTGCTGCATGCGCAGCGACCACTGCTGGTCCCAGGGCCGGGGGAGGCCCAGCGCCTCGTTCCAGGCGGGGAGTTGGACGGCCCGGGCGCGGGCGTCCTTGGAGAGGGTGACGGCCAGCATCTCCAAAACGATCCGCTGGACGTTGTTCTCCGGCTGCGCCTCGGTCAGGCCGAGGGAGTTGACCTGGACGCCGTAGCGGAAGCGGCGGTGCTTGGGGTCCGTGATGCCGTACCGCTCGCGCGTGACCCGGTCCCACAGGCGGCCGAACGCCCGCATCTTGCACATCTCCTCGACGAAGCGGACGCCCGCGTTGACGAAGAACGAGATGCGCGCGACCACGTCGCCCCGGCGCTCCTCGGGGATCTGCCCGGACGCGAACACCGCGTCCAGGACCGCGATCGCCGTGGACATCGCGTAGCTGATCTCCTGGACCGGGGTCGCCCCCGCCTCCTGGAGGTGGTAGCTGCAGATGTTGATCGGGTTCCACTTGGGGATGTGGTTGACCGTGTACGTGATCATGTCCGTCGTCAGCCGCAGCGACGGGCCCGGCGGGAAGACGTGCGTCCCGCGCGAGAGGTACTCCTTGACGATGTCGTTCTGGGTGGTGCCCTGGAGCTGGGAGATGTCCGCGCCCTGCTCCTCGGCGACGACCTGGTAGAGCGCGAGCAGCCACATGGCGGTGGCGTTGATCGTCATCGAGGTGTTCATCTGCTCCAGGGGGATGTCCTGGAACAGCCGGCGCATGTCGCCGAGGTGCGAGACCGGCACGCCGACCCGGCCGACCTCGCCGCGGGCGAGGATGTGGTCGGGGTCGTAGCCCGTCTGCGTGGGCAGGTCGAAGGCGACGGACAGGCCGGTCTGGCCCTTGGCGAGGTTCCGGCGGTAGAGCGCGTTGGACGCCTCGGCGGTCGAGTGGCCGGCGTACGTCCGCATCAGCCACGGCCGGTCCTTCTGGCGGTCGGTCATCGCGGACCTCTTAGACGTTGCGGAAGCGGTTGATGGCGTCGATGTGCTGCTCGCGCAGCTCCGCGTCGCGCACGCCCAGGCCCTCCTCGGGGGCCAGCGCGAGGACGCCGACCTTGCCCTGGTGGAGGTTGGCCTTGACGTCGAAGGCGGCCTGCCCGGTCTCCTCCAGGGAGTAGACCTTGGAGAGCGTCGGGTGGATCTTGCCCTTGGCGATCAGGCGGTTGGCCTCCCACGCCTCGCGGTAGTTCGCGAAGTGCGAGCCGATGATCCGCTTCAGCGACATCCACAGGTAGCGGTTGTCGTACTCGTGCATGTAGCCCGAGGTCGAGGCGCAGGTGGTGATGGTGCCGCCCTTGCGGGTGACGTAGACGCTCGCGCCGAAGGTCTCGCGGCCCGGGTGCTCGAAGACGATGTCGATGTCCTCGCCGCCGGTCAGCTCGCGGATGCGCTTGCCGAAGCGCTTCCACTCCTTGGGGTCCTGGGTGGACTCGTCCTTCCAGAACCGGTAGCCCTCGGCGTTGCGGTCGATGATCGCGTCCGCGCCCATCGCGCGGCAGATGTCCGCCTTCTGCTCGCTGGAGACGACGCATATCGGGTTGGCGCCGCCGGCCAGCGCGAACTGGGTGGCGTACGAGCCGAGGCCGCCGCTCGCGCCCCAGATGAGGACGTTGTCGCCCTGCTTCATGCCGGCGCCGTTGCGGGAGACAAGTTGGCGGTAGGCGGTGGAGTTCACCAGGCCCGGGGCGGCGGCCTCCTCCCAGCTCAGGTGCTTCGGCTTCGGCATCAGCTGGTTGGACTTGACCAGGGCGATCTCCGCGAGGCCGCCGAAGTTGGTCTCGAAGCCCCAGATGCGCTGCTCGGGGTCGAGCATCGTGTCGTTGTGGCCGTCGGACGACTCCAGCTCGACGGAGAGGCAGTGCGCGACGACCTCGTCACCGGGCTGCCAGGCGTTGACGCCGGGGCCGGTGCGCAGGACGACGCCCGCGAGGTCCGAGCCGATGACGTGGTAGGGCAGGTCGTGGCGCTTGGTGAGGTCGCTGAGGCGGCCGTAGCGCTCCAGGAAGCCGAAGGTGGAGACCGGCTCGAAGATCGAGGTCCAGACCGAGTTGTAGTTGACCGAGCTGGCCATGACGGCGACGAGCGCCTCGCCCGGGCCGAGCTCGGGGACGGGGACCTCGTCGACGTGCAGGGACTTGCGGGGGTCCTTGTCCCGGCTGTCGACGCCGTGGAACATCTCCGCCTCGTCCTTGTGCACGGTGACCGCGCGGTAGGCCTCGGGGAGCTTGAGGGCGGCGTAGTCGGCGCTGGTGGCCGTCTGCGACTGGATCGCGTCCAGGATGTCCTTCACGGAATGCCTCCGGGGTGGGGGTATCCCCCGGGGTCGGGAGGGGGATACGGCGGGTTCGTGCGATGGAGGTGCCGTCGGGTCGGCGGATGGAGCTGTCGAAGCGCGGGTGGCGCGAAGGGTGCCTGGTGACGCAGGCGTCCGGGCGCGCGAACCAGTCGGTTTGCGGGGACAGCCGGCGTACGGGAGATCTCTGCACGCCGGCCGCCCGGACTTCCTTCAACGTATGGCACCCCGTGCCAAGTGACAAGACACTGCGTGCCAGAAATCTCTCTCAGTTGTGAATCGGTGACCTCATGTGAGCGATGATCGATCGTCCGGGGTCGGTCCGGGACGCGGAAAAGCGCCGGCCGCCCCGTCGTGCGGGGC